>JBGTDH010000761.1:0-3264 GCA_041748435.1 Pirellulales bacterium | reverse complement strand
GAGTGGCGGGCGATGGAAGCGGTGCGCGAGGAAATTGCCGTGAAAGGCGCTAAGCCGCAAGTAGTGGAGTTGAGGTTTACGCGGCACGGGCCGGTGCTGTTTCAAGACGAGAAGCTTCGCAGGGCTTATGTGCTGAAGTGGGTGGGCGCGCTTCCGGGAGGCGGCGCGTATCTGGGCTCGCTGGCACTGGATCGGGCGCGCAATGCGGCGGAGTTTGTGAAGGCCATTGATGCCTGGAAGTTGCCGTCTGAGAATATTGTGTATGCCGACGTGCAGGGAAACATCGGCTGGGTGGCCGCAGCTCTGACGCCCATCCGCCCGGGGTGGGACGGCTTGCTGCCGGTGCCAGGCGCCGACGATCGTCACGAGTGGCAAGGCTTCATTCCCTATGGAGAGTTGCCGCAGGTGATCAATCCGCGCGAGCGGTTTATTTCGACAGCCAATCACAATATCCTGCCGACCGACTATGCGCATCCGATTGCTTACGAGTGGGCGCCGCCCTACCGCAACGAACGCATTCGGCAACGATTGCAGGCTCAGAGCAATTTCGGCCTGGAGGAGATGCAGGCTATTCAGCACGATGACACGACGTTGCCCGGATTGCGGTTGGCAAAGCTCGCGCAGCAGATCGCCACCGATACGCCGGAGTTGCGGGCCGCGGTGAGATCGCTGCAAGCATGGGATGGATCGCTGGCGATCGATTCGCAGGCCGGGGCGATTTATGGCGTCTGGTTGCGGGAGTTGCAGATCGGGTTGTACAAGCCGCACTTGCCGGAGAGCGTGAAAGATATTGTGCCGGACAATGTGCCGGCCGTGTTGGCGGCGCTGGAAGAGCCGGACGAGAGGTGGTTTGGCGCTAAGCCGCAAGCGGGTCGGGACCGGTTGTTGAAGCAAGCGTTAGCGAGTGCGCTGACGCGGTTGGAGACGCTGCTGGGAAAAGAGCACGCGAAGTGGCAGTGGGGCGCATTGCACACGATTCGTTTGCCACATCCGCTGGCGAGCTTGGGCGAGCCGTTTGCCAAGGCCTTCAACCTCGGCCCGCTGCCGCGACCGGGCGATGGCCTGACACCCAATGCCACGCGTCACAATGCGAAGTTCGAGCAGGTGAACGGCGCTACCTATCGCCATATCTTCGATCTGGCCGATTGGGACCGCGGGCTGGCCACGAGCGCGCCGGGCCAATCCGGCCAGCCGAGCAGCCGGCACTATGCCGATTTACTGCCACTCTGGTCGCAGGGCCAGTATTTCCCGCTCGTCTTCTCCCGCGAGAAAGTGGAGCAGCACACCCGCGCGCGGCTGAAGCTCCAACCCGCCTTGCAGCGTTAGCAGGATCGCGCTAGGTTGCGGCCGGAAATCCGTCCGTGACACATTAGGAGCGAGCGCGATGACAGCACTGCGAGGAGTCTTAACGCGATGGCTGCTGGCGTCGCTGGCGGCGTGTGCGGGATGCGGCGGGCCGGAGTTGCCGCCGGGAGGAAGAGCGGCCGTCGAGTACTGGCATCGCGTGCTGGTGCAGCATCCGGATTTGCCGGGCAAAGTGCAGGCCATTGTCGACGGCCTGGGTGGCAGCCCGTACTACGGAGAGCAGCCGCCGGCCACGGAAGTTCGCATCTACGGCGAACATGGCGAGGTGGCCGTCAGCGGCTCGCGCATTCAGTTAATCATCACCGATCTGGATACGCCGGCGTTGCGGGAGCTGCTGGCCGTGTGGAAGCATATCCCGTCGCAAGCGGCGGGGCTGGGGCTGGATGCCGCGTACTATGATCGTTCCGCGCCGCGTCGCCAGGTGGTGGTGTTGGGAAGTGGAGGCCACATCGAGATTCGCGGCGTGGGCGACTCCAACGCGCAATTGATTCGCATACTGAGCGACGAAGCCGCGGCCAGCACCACGATCGGCATTCACACGTTTGGCACGTCGGGGACGCAAGCATTGGAGGAGCTCACTCGCAACTATCAGGCGGTGCGCGGTCCGCCGAAGTCCGAGGTCGCGAGCGGTCATGTGTCTTTGCCGCCGCCGGAAGATGCGATCACGGTGCTGGTGATCGGCAAGCTGCGCGAATTGGACATCGGCAGCGCCTACGGAGACGCTCTGCAAGAGATCTCGGTGGCTGCGTATGTGAACGAGCATCAGGCGGAAGAAGTGGCGGGCATGCCGGCCGGGCGTCCTTACGCGGAACGCCTGGCACAGCGATCCCACGTCGCCCAAGAATCGAGTTATGCGTTCGAACCCGCGACCGCGACGCCGGTGCCAGCGACGCCGTATGTTCCCGCGAGCAGTCAAGCCAGCGGCGGTTATGCGCCGGTCCAACTGCCCGGACAGATCCAGGTGCCGGCGCCGATTTATGTGCCTACGCCCATCCAAATGCCTGCGCCGTGGACTCCGCCGCAGACGTTTAACCCGCCGGTGTATGTGCCGCCGCCCGTGTTTCGTCCGACAATGCCCGTCACGCCTCCGGTGCGGTTTCGGTAGTATTCTGTCCTACGTGTCTCGATGGATGACGTAGGGCAATTCTTCCGGCTAAAGCCGGTACTACAAGCTTCAGGCTTTGCTTTCCGTGGGCTCTGTCGCTTCGGCGGGAGCTTCTTTCTTGCCGCGCTTGAGACTGGCATAGCCGGCGCTGGCGAACTTGCTCTTGAACTTCTCGATCCGGCCGGCCGTGTCGATGTACTTGAGCTTGCCCGTGTAGAACGGGTGGCAGACGTTGCAGATATCGACCTTGAGCTCGCGCCTCGTGCTGCGCGTGACAAAGGTGTTGCCGCAGCCGCATTTGACGAGGGTCTCGACGTACTCGGGATGGACATTCTCTTTCATGATGCACCTGGAAGGATGCCCGGCGTTGTACGGGCGCTTTTTGGATCGAATGGGAAGCCTTTGATATTAGGGTTGTCTGGCGTAGCTGGCAAGGGCGTATGCCGGCGAAATGCGCGGCGCGCGAGGATGCGGGATCCACCCGGAGCAGGCGATCGAAAGTGCAAATCTGGCTTGGGTTTGCGACCCGTGGGCCACAGCCGATTTGCCTTGACGCTCAACAGAAACCGCCTATAATCCCGCCCCCTGCGGCAGCTCTCTGGCTGTCGCAATGCAATGCAATGAGTTTCGGTCAGTTTTGCAAGGACGCATATCTGCTGAACCGTTCGGCCTGCTCAACATGGCCCCGCCGGCGGAGCGCGCGAGTTACCGCGCGCGGGCGCAGATTCCCCGCCTGCGTCGCCGTGGCGATCATCACGCTGCTGCTGATGCCGCACGCGTCGGCGCGGGCCGAA
>JBGTDH010000760.1:0-2747 GCA_041748435.1 Pirellulales bacterium | reverse complement strand
CGCTGGTCGCATAGGCTTGTGCATTGCGATGCTGATGATCGTCGCTGGCCGAGGGATACGGCACCACCACAGCCGGCAGGCCGGCGGCGGCGAACTCCGCCAGCGTCGTGCCTCCCGCTCGCGAGATCGCCAAATGGCTGTTGGTCATCACCCGCGGCAGGTTCTCCACGAAGGGGACCACATGGGCCGACTGCTCGAGTTCCGCGTACAGGTGTTTGGCCGCGGCCACGCCCGCCTCGCCGGCCTGATGCAAGATGCTCCATCCGGCGAGTTGCGGCTTGAGGCGCGCCAGCGCACGCGGCACGGCGTTGTTCAACGATTCCGATCCCTGACTGCCGCCCAGCACCAGCAGCCGACGGCCGTCCAAAGGCGCCATCCAGGGCGAGGCATGCCGAATGGGATTGCCTGTCACGCGCACCGGCGCGGCGGAGGGCAAGCCGTGCCGCGCTTCCTCAAACGCCACGCAGACAAGCTTGGCGCGCGGAGCAAGTCGCTGCGTAGCCCGCCCCGGAACCGCGTTCTGCTCTAGCAAAATTAACGGAATTCCTTGCGACGCCGCGGCGCGGGCCATCGGATAACTCGCGTAGCCGCCGAGGCCCACCACGGCATCGACCGCGTGCGACCGCAGATAGCGCGCCGCTTGCCGCAGGCCGCGGGCATTGTTGGCCACAAACTTCAGAGACTCCAGCACGCCCCGCGGCCGCGGTTGGCAGGCGATCGCAATATAGAGATATCCGGCCTGCACCACCTGCGCCTGCTCGATCGATTTTCCGGAGCCGGCGAAGACGATTTCCGCCGCCGGCGCCAGGCGCTTCAACTCTGTCGCCACGGCGAGACCAGGAAAAATGTGTCCTAAAGTGCCGCCACCGGCGAAGACGACTCGAATTGGTTCATTCATGGCATGCCTGCCGAGTTAAGAGCCAACAGCGTGCCCAATCCGACCAGAGAGCAGAGCACGCCGGCCAGCCAGAAGCCGCGCACGATGCGCCGTTCGGGCCAGCCCAGAAACTGAAAGTGATGGTGCAAGGGAGCGCACAGGAATACGCGTCGGCCCGTGCAGCGAAACCAGCCCACCTGCACTACGACACTGGCAGCCTCGATCAGGAACACGCCGCACACCAGCAGCAGCGCCAGCGGATGATTCAACAGCACGACGAACAGCCCCAACAATCCGCCCAGCGGCAGCGAGCCCGTATCGCCCATGAACACGCGAGCCGGCTGTCGATTAAACCACAAGAAGCCCAGCACGCTGCCGGCGAGGGCTGCGATCGGAACGAACACATCACTGGCGTCGGCGAGGCAACAGCCGATCAGAGCCATGGCCGCCAGCGCCAACAGCGACAGCCCGCCGGCCAAGCCATCCAAGCCGTCGGCTAAATTCACGGCGTTCGACATGCCGACGATCAGCAGCACGGCCAGCGCGCGCCCGATCCAGCCGCCCTCGAGATCGAGCCAGACGACGACCAGCGATGCCACCACGATCTGCGCCGCAAGCTTTGTGCGGGCGGTGATGCCGCGTCGGCGCGTGCGGCGTTTGCTCAGATCGTCCCAAACACCAATCGCAGCGAAGCCGAGAGCCAGCAAGATCGCTGCCTGAACCGCCACTTGCGATACGTCGGAGAGCAGACCGGTGGCGATTAAGAATCCGCCGAGAATCAGCACGCCCCCCATCGAAGGCGTGGCGGCTTTGGCACACAGCAGCTCTGCCAGCCGCGGCGAGTCCTGTCGGATGGTCTCGCGGCAACGTGCGGCCAGCAACCGGATGACGAGCGGGCCACACAGCAGCACCAGCACCAGAGCGCTGCCAAAGGCCAACGCGGGCATCGGCCATAAAGGGGCGAGATGATCGTACATAACGAGCTTCTCCGGCGGCTACAGCCACCGTTCGCCCCGACGCGTGTTCCCTGAGCAGCCGGAGCGGCGTTAGACGCCGCCCCGGCGCTCAGTCATAAGCTCCGTCGCGAAGCACTTACCGCAGCGGTCGACCCTGAAACCGCGGCGCGGTAAGCAAATGCTCCTACCCAGGAGGGAGGGCAGCGCCCGAGTTCCCGCAAACTCAAACGCAAACGACGGAGCTTGACAATGGTTCACAAATTGGTCAGTTGTTAGTGGTCCGTAGTTAGTAGTTAGGGGCAGCTTACAACAACTGACTACTAACTACTGACAACTGACTTACTATGCGGCCCGCCGCAGCGGCGCCGCTTCCAGTCTTTCTACAATCCGTTCCATCGCCAGAGCGCGGGAGCCTTTCACCAGCACCACATCGCCCGGGCAAATCGTTTGTTCGATATGTTGGGCCGCCTCGTCCACGTCGCGGAAGGCAATCGTCCGCTCGGGGTGCATGCCCGCCCGCCGTGCCGCGCCGATTACGTCCTGGGCATATTGTCCGCAGGCCACTAATCGATCGGGTCCGCACAGAGTTACCACGTCGTCTCCCATGCGGCGATGCCAGTTTTCACTTTCTGGTCCCAATTCTCGCATGTCTCCGCAGACCACAATCCGCCGTCCCGCAGTCTCGAAGCTCGCCAGCAATTCCAGCGCGGCGCGCACGGCCAGGGGACTGGCGTTGTAAGCATCGTTGATCACCACCGCTCCGCCGACGCGGCTCACCTGGCAGCGCATCTGCGGCGGCTGGAACATCGCCAGCGCATCGGCGATCTCGGCCTGCGGCACACCCATCTCTCTGCCCACCGCCACCGCCATCAGCACCGCGGTCAAGTGATGCCGGCCCCACACCGGAACTTCCA
>JBGTDH010000759.1:0-7724 GCA_041748435.1 Pirellulales bacterium | reverse complement strand
GGCGGCCTCGCCCCGCCGCCCGCAGTGGTCGCCCTATCGCTAACGCTGCGGCCAGCAGAAGAGGCGAATGCGGTTGCCGTCAGGGTCTTCCGTGATCAGGTCGCGAAAGCCCTCGTGATTGGGAGGCGGCTCCATCAGCTTCACACCGGAAGCTTGCACTCGCGCGGACGCCATTTCCAGGCTCTCGACTTCAAACGCCAAGCTCCAACGGGCACTGGGGCCGTCCAGACTATCACGATGGATCAGGGCCAACCGCGTTTCGCCGGCTTCAATCAACGCGTAGCCGTCTTCGACCACGCGAACCAGGACCCTCAGGTCCAGTGTCGTGCGATACCAGTGGACCATCGTCTCCCACTGGTTGGTGCGCAGCTCGATGCAATACAGTGACATTGACCCTCGGGCGCGTATCGATAAAATGTTATGCTTCTTGGATTTACATCCGGTCGCCAGGTTGGGCGGCCGCTCATCCCTCGAACTTTAGCGGACCCGCTGCCTCATGAATAGTTCACCGCCGGACATTCCCTCGAACGAACCGGGTGCCCATGAGGCGGCGCGGCGGGAGAAATTGCGCAAACTGGTTGAGATGGGCGTCGATCCTTGGGGGCAACGATTCGATAACTCGCAGTCGGTCGGCGAAGTGCGCTCTCTGGAGAGCGAAATCGTCTATCGCACCGAGGGTGGTCAGGACCTTCCACTCCCGGCGACAACGGCGGATTTCAAAGAATGGCTCGCGCAACAGCCGCCGGGAGAGCTGCACGGACCGGCCGTGCGGGCCGCGGGCCGCATTGTGCTACAGCGCAAAGCCGGCAAGCTGATCTTCCTGGATATCCGCGATTGGTCCGGCCAGGTGCAGGTGCTGATCGGCAAGAACCAGGTCGGCGAGAAGAACTGGGCCATGGCCGAGTGCTTCGATCTGGGCGATATTATCGGCGTCGATGGGGAGTTGCGGCGCACGAAGCTGGGCGAGCTGACGATCTTCGCCGAGCAGTTGCATTTTCTCACGAAGTCGATCGAGCCGCCGCCGGATAAGCACCACGGCCTGCACGATCCCGAGCTGCGGCAGCGGATGCGCTACCTCGATCTTACCTACACGGAAGGCGTGCTCCCCAAGTTTCTCAATCGCACCAAGATCGTGCACTCCATCCGCCAGACCTTGGCCCGCGAGCGGTTTGTGGAGATCGAGGGTCCCACGCTGCATTCGATCGCCGGCGGCGCGGCGGCGCGGCCCTTCAAGACGCATCACAACGCGCTCGATATTCCGCTGTTCCTGCGGATCGCGCTGGAGCTGCACCTCAAGCGGCTGCTGGTCGGCGGCATGGAACGGGTATATGAGCTGGGCCGCGTCTATCGCAACGAGGGCATCAGTCAGCGGCACAATCCCGAGTTCACCATGCTCGAGGTCTATCAGGCTTACGGCGATTACCGCTCGATGATGGACCTCACGCAGCAGATCATTCTCGATGCGCTGGCCGCCACCGGGCAGGGTTTTCAGATCCCCTGGGGCGAAAAGACAATCGACTTCACACCGCCGTTTGCCCGCACGAGCTACGATGAACTGTTCACGCAGCACACGGACATTGCGCCCGATGACGAAGCGCGCGTCAAGCAACTGGCGGTGGAGATCGGCTTCGAGACGGCCGGCAAGCACCCCGATGTGATCAAGAGCGAAGTGTTCGAGGAGCGTGTGGAAGACGCACTCGCCGGGCCCGTGTTCGTAACCGACTATCCGGCCAGCATCTGCCCGCTCACGAAGCGCAAGTCGAGTGACCCGCGCGTGGCGGAGCGGTTCGAGCTGTTCATTCACGGCATGGAGGTGGCCAACGCTTACACGGAGCTGAACGACCCCGATCTGCAAGAGCAGCTCTTTCGCACGCAGCTAGGGGGGCAAAAGGAAGAAGACTCGATGGCCAAAATGGACCACGACTTCATCCGCGCCCTGCGCCACGGCATGCCGCCCGCCGGCGGACTGGGGATCGGCATCGACCGCCTCGTGATGCTGCTCACCAATTCGCAATCGATCCGCGAAGTGATTCTGTTTCCGTTGCTCCGACCGGAGGCCTGATTCGCATGACCGCCGGACCGCATTCGGCCTGAAAGGCCGCTTCTGACAGCCCAGGCCGAAGGCCTGGTTAACGAGTGCAAGAGAATATCCGGCCCTGAAAGGGCCATTCATGGAACGCATTCCTCGCCATGAAGGACCCTTTCAGGGCCAAGGGTGGTCTCATTTCGGATTTTCCCAGGCCTTCGGCCTGGGCTGATAGAAACGGCCTTTCAGGCCGAGATGGCAGAAACCGGCCTCTTGAAAGCGCACCTCGCTCACTGCTAGCACGGCTGATCTGCGTCTTCCCACAGTTCGCGCGGTGCGTTATCATCCCCGCCCGATCGTTGCCGCAATGAGCGTGGGCAATCCACTCTGTAGCCAAAGGATTGGCATGTACAAGATTCTGCTCTGCTGGCGTTATCTGCGCACGCGGTATATCGCGCTGGCTTCCATCATCAGCGTCACGCTGGGCGTGGCCACCATGATTGTGGTCAATAGCGTCATGGATGGCTTCACCCGCGAGATGCAGGATCGCATTCATGGGATTCTCTCGGATGTGGTGCTGGAAAGCATCAGTCTGGGAGGCGTGCCCAACCCCGAGTGGCACATGGAGCAGATTCAGAAATCGGTGGGGCAGCACATCGAAGCCATGACCCCCGCCGTGCATGTGCCGGCCATGCTCAGCTTCGATTACGGTGGGCAATCGGTTACGCGCACCGTGCAACTGATTGGCGTCGAGGAGCGCACCGTGAACCACGTGGGAGATTTTGCCAAGTATTTGCAGCATCCGGCGCATCGGGAGCAGTTCAGCTTTGCGTTGCCGGAAGACGGCTACGATGCCATCGATCATCAGGCGGCGCCCAACGCCAAGGGCGCGGCGCGCCCACAGATGGGATCCGCCGGATGGCGCTGGCGGCGGCATCGCGTGATGATGGAGCGTTCGTGGAAGGAGCTGATGGATCGCGAAGCGGAAGGCGCCAAGGCGGCGGGCGAGGCAGATCTAGCCGGGAAGCCGCCCGCGGAGGGAAACACGCAAGTGAGCGATCCGTTCAATGCCCGCGGTCCACAGGAAGGCCACGTGTTCGATCCCGCGACCGAGCAGCACACGGGCATCGTGCTGGGCATTGTGCTGGGGAGCTTCCGCGACGAGTCCGGCTCGGATCGGTTCCTGCTGCTTCCGGGCGATGATGTGAAGCTCACGTTCCCGACAGCCGGCACGCCGCCGCGGGCCGCGGACGATACGTTCACGATCGTCGATTATTACGAAAGCAAGATGAGCGAGTACGATCAGAGCTTCGTCTTCGTGCCCATCCGCAAGCTGCAAGAGTTGCGCGGCATGATCGATCCGAAAACGGGCGTCGGCTATTTCACGTCGATCCAGATCAAGCTCAAAGACGATCGCGACGGCGAGCTGGTGCGGGACAAGCTGCGGGAGTTGTTCGCCCCCGAGGTTTACAACGTCTCCACGTGGCGGGACAAGCAGGGGCCGCTGCTGGCCGCCGTGCAGATGGAGACGGCCATTCTCAACGTGCTGCTGTTCATGATTATCGCCGTAGCCGGGTTCGGCATTCTGGCCATCTTCTTCATGATTGTGGTCGAGAAAACCCGCGACATCGGCATTCTTAAGAGCCTCGGCGCCAGCGGCCGCGGCATTATGGGCATCTTTCTCAGCTATGGGCTGTCTCTGGGCATGGTCGGCTCCGGCGGCGGCCTGCTGATGGGATTGCTGTTTGTGCGTTACATCAACGAGATCGCCAAGTTCGTGGGCTGGGTCACGGGCAAGCCGGTGTTCGATCCCAAAATTTACTACTTCAACAGCATTCCCACGATCGTCGATCCCCTGACCGTGAGCTGGATTGTGCTGGGCGCGCTGGTGATTGCGGTGCTGGCCAGCGTGTTGCCGGCCCGTCGTGCGGCTGGACTGCATCCCGTGGAGGCCTTGCGTTATGAGTGAGTCAAACATGCTGATGAGTCCACGGCCAGTGGCGAGGGCAATGCCGAAGGAAGATGCGATCGCTAAGCCGCAAGCCGAGGGAACGCCGTTGGTGCGGGTGTCGGGTCTGAAGAAGAAGTATCGCAAGGGGCAGGTCGAGATTCCGGTGCTGCGCGGCGTTGATCTCGAGGTCCGCCGCGGAGAGTTCCTGGCCATCGTCGGGCAGAGCGGATCGGGCAAGAGCACGCTGCTGCACTTGCTGGGCACGCTCGATGCCCCAGATTCCGGCGAGATTCGCTTCGACGACCGGCGGATCGACAACATCACCACACGGCAACGGGATCTGCTGAGGAATCGGCAGATTGGCCTGATCTTCCAGTTCTACCACCTGCTGCCGGAGCTGACCGCTCTGGAGAACGTGCTCTCTCCGCTGATGATCTCGGAAGGCATGCTCTCTTACTGGCGCAAGCGCAAGACGCATCTGGCACGCGCCACGGAGCTGTTGAATCTGGTGAAGCTCTCGCATCGGTTAACGCACAAGCCGCGCGAGCTTTCCGGCGGAGAGATGCAGCGGGCAGCCATTGCCCGCGCGCTGGTGCATCGTCCGCAGTTACTGTTGGCCGACGAGCCGACCGGCAATCTCGATCATTCCACGGGCCGCGAGATTCTCGACATTCTCTGGAAGCTGAATCGCCAGCAAGGGCTGACCATCGTAATGGTCACACACGATCTCAGCATCGCCTCGCTCGCCGATCGCACCGTGCGGCTGGTCGAAGGGCAGATGGAGTGATTCAACCGAACCGCCCGGCCCCTACCAGTGATAGAGCTGGTCGCCCGCGGGCGGCGCAATTGCATCGGGATTAAGATACTGCGGCCCGTACCACGGCTGCTGGTAGCCCGCTGAGGGCGCGTAGTGATAACGGTAGTTGGTTGGTCCGTATTGCCCGTAGGTGTACCACGGCCGGTAATTCGCGTAATTGCGATACGGTGCGAGATACCACGGTCGCGTTAGAAAGTTAGGCGCCACGTGGGCCGCAATCGCATCGGTCTGTAAATCGCGCTTCGGATAGACCGAATCGAAGTTCCGCGGCAACGAACACGCCGGCGTTTCGCACGGCCCGTCCAGCACGCGACGCTCCGAGGCCAGAGCCTCGCCCAGTCCTAGCAGGCCAATCAACACGGCCATCGCCTTTGTCATCGATGTCCTCCTTTGGATTGACTGTTCCATAGTAGGCAGCCCGGCGCGATAGAATCAACTCGAAACGTGCATATCGCCGAGAACATAGATCCGCGGGGCGGTTGGACCATCGGCGTCGGCGAGAGTATGCTCACGTGCATCGACTCGGAGCCACCCTTATGCCCAATCCGTTCCCAGGCATGGCCCCCTACTTGGAAGGTCCTCTGTGGACGATGGTCCATAGCAATCTGATTGAAGAAATCGCACGGCAGTTGGCGCCCCAATTGCGGCCGAAGTATCTGGCGCTGACGAATCAGCGCGTGGTCGTGGCAGTTCCCGATCCGGTCGAGCTTCCTCAGACCCGCTCTCCGGATGTGGGCATCTACAGCAATCTCGCAGCCAATGCAGGCGACGCGACTGCCGTACTGTCGGCGCCTTTGGTTCTAAACTATCTGGCGGCCGAAGATCAGCCGCAGACATTTCTGGAGATACGCGCTGTGGCCGATCATCGGCTGGTAACCGCTGTGGAGGTGCTCTCTCCCACGAACAAGCGCGGCGAGGCGCTGGCCGACTTCTGCCGCAAACGCCAAGAATTGCTCAGCGGAGAAGCGCATTACATTGAGATCGACTTGCTGCGTATCGGACAGAGATTTCCGTTGTCCGGCATTCTTCCCTCGGTGCCGTACTTTGTCTTCGTCAGCCGGAGGAATACGCGGCCGAAGGAGGAGATCTGGCCGATTGCGTTAGACCAACCACTGCCCCCGGTTCCCGTGCCGTTGCTGGCCGGCGATCTCGATGTACACCTTGATTTGCAAAGAGCGTTGAATACCGTGTACGAATTATTCGGTTACGACACCGCGGCCGATCATCGCGGCGATCCCGCCTTGCCCCTGCCGCCCGAATGGTCGACGTGGGCGCACGAGCGGCTCCGCGTTGCCGGGATCAAATAATACAAGACGATCAGGAGCGTTTCATGCGATTCTGCCTTCTGTCCCTACTGTTGATGAGCACGGTCGCTCATGTCCCGGCGCACGCCAAGCCCAATGTGCTGATCGTGATGACCGACGATCAGGGGCTGGGCGATTTCTCGTTCATGGGCAACCCGGTCCTGAAGACGCCCAATCTCGATGCATTCGCACAGCAGAGCGTGCGGTTCACCGACTTTCACGTCTGCCCGATGTGCAGTCCCACGCGCGGGCAACTGCTCACGGGGCTGGCCGCGCTGCGCAATGGCGCCACCTCCGTCACCGCAGGGCGAACTTTTCTGCGTCCCGGACTGCCAACCTTGCCGGAGTTGTTCACCAAAGCGGGTTACAAAACGGGCATCTTCGGCAAGTGGCATCTGGGAGACATCTATCCGCATCGCCCGATCGATAAGGGATTTCAGGAGAGCGTGTATCACCTCGGTTGGGGACAGCTTCACTCCACGCCCGAGTTCGATATGCCGCTGATTGACGGCCGCTACTTCCACAACGGCGAAGAGAAGCGCTATCAGGGACACTGCACCGATTTCTGGTTCGACTCCGCCATGGCGTGGATGAAACAGTGCCAGCAGGCCGGGCAGCCGTTCTTGTGCTATTTGCCTACCAATGCTCCGCACGCACCGCACATCGACCTGCCCGAGTACATCCAGCCGTATCAGAAACCGGGACAGCCTGCAGGCTTCTTCGGCATGATCGCCCACATCGATCGGCGGTTCGGCGATCTCGAGAAGTTTCTCGTCGAGCGGAAGCTCAAGGACGATACCATCGTGATCTTCATGACCGACAACGGCGGCACCGCCGGCGTGGCCACCTTTAACGCCGGGCTGCGAGCCGGAAAGACCACGTACTACGACGGCGGGCATCGCGTCCCCTGTTGGATTCGCTGGCCCAACGGGAAGCTCGGCAGTCCGCGAGACATCGACACGCCCACGCAAAACACCGACCTGCTGCCCACGCTGTGCGAGTTGTGCGAAGTATCGCCTCCGGCGCGCGAGTCGCCAGATCAACTCTTCGCCGGCGTGAGCCTGGCCGGCCTGCTGCGCGGCACGCAGCAACTTCCGGATCGCAAGCTGGTCGTGCAGTACGGTCAGATCATCAACAAGTTTGAGTCGTGTGTCCTCTGGAATCAATGGCGATTGGTCAAAGGCGAGGAGCTCTACGATGTCGTCGCCGATCGTGCCCAGACGAAGAACGTCGCCAGCGGAAATGCCGACGTGGTGAAAGCCCTGCGCGATCACTACGAGAAATGGTGGCAGGCCGTTCAGCCGATGCTCAACGAGTTCGTCCCTATCAGCATTGGCGCCAAGCAGCAGCCCGTCGTCGAGCTGACCAGCGGCGATTGGGAAGGCATCTATGCAGACAACACGGGCTTCGTGCGCGAGGCGGTGGGCGGCCCGACCGGCGGACATTGGCACATCCAAGTCGAGCAGCCCGGCGAGTACGAGTTCACGCTGCGGCGCTGGCCGGAGCAAACCGGCGCCGCGCTGGGGGCCAAATACGAGCCCTCGGCCAAATCGCCCACCAATAAGGCCAATGTCAAGACGGCCGGCTTTCCCACGATCGCCCGCGCCCAGATCGACATTGCGGGCG
>JBGTDH010000758.1:0-7738 GCA_041748435.1 Pirellulales bacterium | reverse complement strand
CGGCGCCCAACTGATTCCCAACTCCCTTGAACCCCTAACTCGACCCGCCACTCGCCCCCGGTGCGCAGGCACCACGACGGGGGCCTGGGGGGAAACCCGTCACTCCGCCCCCTTGGCAAAGAAAATCAACACGCCGTTACGCGTTCGGGTTGTTAGGTCCGATCCTATTCCAACTTCAGCTCCGCCGGGCGTAAGAGAACTTCCCGCGACGTGCGCTCGACAACATAAAATTGCAACCGATTCTGTCCAGCATGGATGGCCTCCTCGGGAATGGCGACCTGCCACTCTTTGTCCCGGGACGGAGAGAGATAGGTGCGTGTTACGCCTTGCACGACACCGTCCACCGCAATCGCGATTTGCACGGGCAGCGGAGCGCCGGCGGTATCCACCGTGCCCGATAAGATGCACGGAGCGTAGCGCTGGTCCCCGGGCCAATTGGCCAGGAGCGAAGCCTGGAACGAGCTCAGCCGACAACTGCTGGGTGGTCCAAGAGGAGTGGAAGCGACCGGCTTCCCCACCAGCTCGGGATGAGGGCCGATCCGATAGAGCGACCAAGGATCTCGTCCATCGCGAAAGCGCTGGTGCAAGAGCCGCATGCTCTCTAAGCGCTGCGGAAAGTGGCCTTCGAAAGTTTGCGTGCCGGCGAGAGCGGTGTCAAGGCGTTTTAGAGGACGCTCGGGAGCATGGGGGCTAACCATCGATTGGCCGTCGGTGGACCAGGGCAAGGAGATTCCCAAGGCCTCGGCCATGGTGGGAAGGACATCAATACTCTCGACATTGCGGTCGCTGGCCACGCCCTTGCGCTGCCTCGGCGCTTTGATGAACAGGGGAACCGACATCACATCGGCTGCATTCGCGGGAGAGAACTTCCGAGAGTCTTCGCCCGCGCGAAATGAGACGCCGTGATCGCCCGCCACAACCAGCAGGCAGTCGTCGTACAATTGAGTCTCTTTGAGCCGATGGATCAATTGGCCTAACAGCCGATCGGCTGCCGAGAGTTGGAGCAAGTAGAGCTGCTGTTGCTGTGCAACTTCCAGCGAGTCTTCGCTGCGGAGACCTCCCCCACCGGCTGTGGCTTCGGTGCCGGTTCCCGTGAACCGCGGATCGGGACCCGTATGGTTGCGGCCACTGGGGAGGTATTCGTACGGTGCGTGGGGCAAGAGAATGTGCTGAAAGTAGAGGGCCGGTCGTGGGGTCCGGCCGATGCACTCGATGAAATGCTCGAATTGGCGCTGCCGCAGCTCGAACCGATCGTAGCGAATTAGACCCTGGTGCATGCTGCGCTGCGCATCCCAGCGTCTCTTCAGCAGTTCGCGGCCGCGGCGCGGCGCCGCCATGGGGGAAAGATCAAACGGGCGCACGAACTGGATGTACGCCGCGATCAGGCTCTGCACTAACGCCGCCCGGCGATCAGCCTCTGTCTGCGACCGTGGAAGGGTTTCCTCTGCACACAGGGAGGTATACGGCTCGAACACGGTGAACTCGTAGCCACACCCCTCCCGCAGCAAAGAGAACAGGTTATGCGAGTAATTGGCGGCCGTGGGTGCGAAGCGTAGATTCGGCCGCCGCCCGGTGAGCAGAGCAGGAATAGCATGCATCGTCGATTCGGCCACAGTAGTGGCATTGCGGTACCAGGTGGACTCTCGCGCCAGCGCTGCAAAGTTGGGAAATCGGGCACCATCCACGTTCTGTTCCTGGTCCATCAGACTGGTGCCGCTGAATTCGTCCATCACCAGCATCACAACGGGCGCGTGATGCGAGGCGAGCGTTCGCGAAAGTGTTCCCGCGGGAATCGGAGACAGCAGCGAATAGACAGGCTCTCGAAGAAGGAACAGTAGGGGCAGAACCGGTACGCAAGGTCCGGCAAAGGTAATCAGCAAACGCACCCAAGACCTTCGCGCGTACGCATACGCACCCCCCAGTCCGATTGCGATCGCCAGGCCGATGAGCACTGTTCCCGGAAACAAGATCAACCGCTTCAGCGCTGGGAGCGCGATTAGCGCCAGCAAGCACGCCACAAGTATGAGGTGAACGCCGGCGGAGAGCCGGTCCCCCACACAGCCGGCAATCCGCTCCAGGACCAAGAGCACGCCGGGTAAAGCAATGCTCAGAGCCACGGCAATGGCCAGGATCTCCACGGGCCGGACGCGATGCGAAACCACCACCATCGGGTCCAACGAGACAAGTTCATACACCGGCTGGGCAATGGCCAGCGCCACCAACGTATAAAGATGCAAGCCGCGTTGAACCTTGGCCCTATCGCTAAGACGATTCGATACGCATCGGTCGTCGTTGTCCGATACCGGAGCCGCTTGGTGTGCCATTTCAAGGCAATGAAACCCCGCTCCGCCACGTTAGTTTCGCAACCCCAGCCAGCTTCCCAGCGCAATAACAAAGCCCGGTTTTCACCGGGCTAGTGTGAGGCTATTGTGGCGTCGCGAATGATTAATGGAAGTACGGGTTGCCGTGGATGTGGTTGCCGTGCTTGTAATCGAAGTGGCCCGGTGTGTAATGCGGGACGGCATCGTAGTGGCCGTGGCTGTGCCAGCCGCGGTACGGGGTCCAGTGCGAGTACTCGTGGTGGTACTGGCTGTGGTAATGCACGCTGGGAGCGTGGTAGATCGGCCCGCTGCGCTGGTTGGCGTAGTAGGAGGGATGACCGTGAACCCGCCCCGAGTAATGCGAGTGGGAGCGATGATTATCTCCCGCCTGCGCGGAATTCTCAGAACTCAGAACGCCGGCAACCGTCAACGCCGCCAGAACCAACAGGCTTTTGCGAGCTTGAAAAATCGTCTTCATGGTAATTCTCCCGATTGACCTTCATGTGTCTTTATCGGCCGCCCTACCGTAGCGACCTTGGTGAGGGAGACTATTGCACTCGGGATGCCAAAACCGATGCGAGAACAGGTTTATCTGCGCAAACTGTGTAATGATTTATGTTTACGTAGAATCGACGAATATCGCCCCGGAGGCGTTTGTGTCATCGAAATGATGGCGCAAGCGATCGAATTGACGCCCAGATTCCGGCTGAAGCCGGGACTACGAACTGGAAACGAACGAGGCTCGCAGGGGACTGCGAGCCTCGTCCTGTTTTCGCTTCGTGGGACTTACGTCCTGCGAAGCACGTCGATCCTTTACCTCTCTTCTCTGTGCCACGGGACGCGCCGAGTAAGCCAGCCGCTGACGCGGCGCCAAAGGTCGTCCTGACTGCTGGAATTCTGCCAGCGGTCCTCGACCTCGGGGGGTAGTGGCTTCCACGTTCGCATCAGCGCGTCACGCTCCAACTCGAGTTGCCTGATCTCGTCGTTCATGGTGCAGCATCCAAAGAGGGTAGGGAGGATTCGGCCGCAAATCGGCAGCCTCACCCTTGAGAGCCACCGGGGTGCAGCGCGCTCTCTATCGACTCGCGGCGTGCCAGCACTCCACCGCCGGCTCTTTGCCCGGGTGTGATTGGGACTTTCGATTTTTTCCAGAATGTTCGCCCGGCGTGACCAGAGGTGTCACGCGGCCCTTTTAAGATTCGCCCATCGTGAGGAACACAACGGTTAGCCCGTGCAAGGAGCCACTACGATGGTCGCACAACGGATGATCTGGACGGTTGGAGAAACCCTGCTGGAGAGCGCGCTGGCCCGCATCGCCGTCGAACCGCGTCCCTATCAACGCCGGATTGTGACGCAGGCGCTCGATATGTTCGCCGGCCAGCACACGAACCGATTCGGACAACGGGAGCCCGCGGCACGCGGCGTACTGATCGAAAGTCCTACCGGCAGCGGCAAAACCGTCATGGGCCTGCTGATCGCCAAAATCCTGCAACAGCGCCACGGCTACCGCGTGGGCTGGGTGGCCATGCGGCGGAACTTGCTGGCCCAGGCGGCGGAAGAGAACGTCTGCCACGGCTTGGGCGTCGAGATGCATCTCATTTCCATGTTCGATAAGCGGCCGCCTAAGGTCGACCTGCTGATTGTAGACGAGGCCCAGCACGACGCCGCCTTGAGCATGGGCAACCTGCACAGCGCCATCCAGCCCGCGCTCACGTTGGGTCTCTCCGCCACGCCGTTTCGCAGCGATCGCGTGAAGTTGTGCTTCGAGAAATCGATCACTGACGCGGGCATCGGTCAGCTCATTCAGGACGGCTATCTGAGCCGCTATCACCACTACACCATTCCGGATTACACGCCCGAGAGCGTGGCCTGGTTTTATGCCCAGGATCGCCGGCGGTGGGGCAAGAGCCTGCTGTTCTTCCACCGCTACGATCAGTGCCTGAAGTGCCAGCGGCTGTTGGCCGCCGAGGGAATCCACGCCGAAGTGGTGACGGGGCACACCGACCGCGAGCGGCAACTGGACGACTTCGCCGCCGGCCGTACGAACGTGTTGATCAACATGGCCATCCTCACCGAGGGTTTCGATTGTCCCACGCTGCAAACCGTGTTTTGCCGCCCCAGTGGCAAAGGCTGCACGGTGCAGATGGGAGGCCGCGTGTTCCGCCAGCACGCCGATCTGCCGTTCAAGCAGATCGTGCAATGCAAGGATACGCGGCATCCGTTTGCCAAGACGGCCGTTCCGGAGGAGCAATACGTGTGGCAAGACGGCGAGTGGCGCACGCTGAAAATGAACGCGCAGCTTGGGGCGATCAGCCACAACTCGCTGCGGCTGATTGCCGCCACCACGGCGGAGCTGCCAGCGTTCGTCACACGCAACCGCCCGCACGCCAATCGATTCCGCTTCCAACGCGCGTAATAGGTTCACTGATCACTTCCACAGTCGTTTCATCACTTCCAGGAGATTGCTATGAAGGCCAACGTCACGTTTCACTACGGATTGGTTCGCGTTCGCGAGTTGGGAATCGAGAGTACGCCCGCGCTGCGCGATGACAAGAAGCCGGCCCCGCGGCTGGAGGTCAACGGAGAGCGGCTGGCCACGAGCCCACGCTTCTGGACTTCGTTCTTCCACCGCTTTGGCATCAGCGAGACGGTGTTCAAATACTTCGATCACGAAGAGGTCTTCCGCCGCATCGCCGAGCGAGGCAAGGGAGATGCCGTGCGTTACTGCGTCGAGCGGGATGAGCAGGGCCAGGGCACGCTGCTGGCCGTGAGCAACCCCACGCGGCCGGTGATCGATCATGCTCAAACGGCGGACCTGGTGAGCCGCTACGGCGGGCAGAACATCAGCTACGATCGCGGCGTGATCACCAGCTTCCATGTGCCGCGCTCTGGCGACAGCCAGTTTGCCATCGGGGCCGATGAGTTCAAGCATCGCTTTGTGATGGATACGCCCATCGACGGCTTCGGCCAGCCGAAGATTTATCTCTCGCTGCTGCGGATGATCTGCTCCAACGGCGCGATCGGCTACAGCCCCACGTTCCGCAGCGAGATTCCCCTGGGCAAGGATATGGCCTACTGCATCGCCCGCGCGTTGGAGAGCTACGACAATGGCGATGGCTTCGCGGCCCTGCGGCAGCGGTTCGAAAGCTCGCAGCGGTCCTGGGCATCGCTGTTCGAATGCCACCAACTCTACAAGCTGCTGGGACGGATGGTCGATCAGCGGGCCGTCACCCGCGAGGGAGTACTCAACGATTTCTATCGCGTCACCGGCAACGCCAACAGCCTGTACGGGCTGGCCAATCTCGATGCGCTTACCACCAAGCGGCAACGCGTGCTCCCCGCGCGCTGCCGGGTCTACGACCTGATTAACTTCGCCAGCGAGCTGGCCACGCATCACGTGGAGACGGGTGCCAACCGGCAGTTGCAGGCTTACATCGGCACGCTGGTCTCCGACGAGTACGACATGGAGGGCACAGCCGACAAGCTCACCGACTTCGCCGACTTCTTCCTCCCCGGCTGCGAAGGCGTGCCACCGCTGTCGGTCAATTAAAAGTGGCTCGTATTGTACCATCGGATGGTATAGTGTCTAATGGCGGACCGACGGTCGTTCCGATCCTTCCTTGGTGCGTCCATCCGGTGAAGTGCCGATAGGGTAATCATCGCGAGGCGCAATCTTCGTGGTTCGAGAATACTCAGAGCATCGATTGGACCCGGAGGATCTGCTGCATTTCGTCGAAATGCCAGAGTTTACGAAGGCGTGGGAAGAACTTGGATTGGACGACGAAAGGGACCTGCTAGCGCTTCAGCTATTGCTGATGGCCGCACCCAAGAAGGCCCCCGTCATCAAGGGAACGGGAGGACTCCGGAAGCTGCGGATTGCGCCAGAGAAGTGGCGCCGTGGAAAAAGCGGAGGCGCAAGAGTCTGCTACGTCTACTTCGAGGAGTTCCACTTGGTGCTCCTCGTTCTTATCTACGCCAAGAACGAGGTGGACACGTTATCGAACGCGTTGAAACGGGAAATCCACAAGTTGATCATCGAGATCGAAAGTTACCTGGAAAAACGGGGCACCATTACGTGAAGTCGGAGGTGGTTCTATGAAACGTTCTGTTGGAGATCGGATCGTTGGCGGGCTAAGGGAGTTCGCCGACACCCTAAAGAGCGGCAAACCGATCACAGAGCGTTTTACTTGCAAGACGGTGATCGTGGACTTGAAGCCGACCCGCTACGGCTTTAAGGAAGTGAAAGCCACTCGTAAGTTACTGAGGTGCAGCCAGGCTGTGTTCGCACAGTTCCTCGGCGTGTCCCTGAATACGGTTCGAGCGTGGGAGCAAGACGTGAATAAACCGACGGACATCGCATGCCGGTTCATGGACGAGATTCAGCGCAATCCAGAATACATGCGCGGCCGGCTCAGGGAATCAGTGACGGTGAGAGACAAGTGTGCTCTTTGAAATTGAGTGAAGCTGTTCGGCACCGACACGCCTATCGCGGGCCCGACTCCACGATTCTCCGTTTCTCCTGCACAAACTTCAGGTGATGCGCCAGGTGCTGGATGTAGTTCTTGACGAGATGCTCCAGCGTCAGCGGGCCGGATTCGTTGTGGTTGCCGATGCGCTGGAAGGTTTCGTCGGGGAGGTTGCGCAGAATGACGGCGGTGAGATGCCGGTTGAGTGAGAAGATCTGCGCGGCCGTGGCTGCATCGAGCTTGTCGTAGTGCAGATGCCGGGCGAAGGCGGTCTCGTCGTAGCCGATGAGCTGCGGCCGATCCTCCGCGATCACGCGCTTCATGCGGTCCGAGGCAATCAGGTCGCTATCCATCAGATGCAGCACAATCTGCTGGATGCTCCACGTTCCCGGCACGGGCACGGCGTTGAGCTGCGCGGGCGACAGCCCGGCGATGGCGTCGCCCAGATGCGCGGCCCCGCGGGCATACTCCTCGATGAGATTGCGATCCACGCGAGCACTCCTGCAAGATCAGGTGGCGTTGGGCTGCAACAACGCTTGGGCCTCTTTGGCGGCTTCCGTCGTGGGCGAATCGCGTGTCAGCCGTTCCAATAAGCTTCGGGCACGCTTGGCCGAGGCCGGCGAGGCCAGTAGTTTCTTGGCGTTGTCCAAATTCTTCATTGCGGCCAGTTCCGCGGCCACGCCGGGATCTTCGGCCAGTTGTTTCTGCAGGCTGGCCGCCTCGGACGGTTGATCGAAGCCTTTGAGATCAGCGGCCAACGCAAAGTAGGTCTTGTAGGCCAGCCATTTGTCGGCGCTCTCTTGTGCTGCTTTGGCGGCAGACATCCGGCGATCGATCTCGTCCTGGGCAGCCGCTTGCAGCTTTTGTGCAGCCTGTTTGATCTCGGGGCGTCCGTTGGAGAGCCCTCGCTTGACGGCCGTGGCCGCGGCGGCGTAGTTGCCCATCTCGATC
>JBGTDH010000757.1:0-4970 GCA_041748435.1 Pirellulales bacterium | reverse complement strand
GATCTGTACGAGATTCGTCCCGAGCCGGACTCGACGTGGTCCACGCTGTGCAACGCCTACCACGATGCGCTGAAGCGTTTCGAGCAGCGAGACTTTCATCAAGCCACTCGCATTCTGGGAAATATTCTGGCGGAGCATCCGCAGGACGGACCCTCGCTCGTGCTGTTGTCGCGCGCGGTGGGCGAGCTGATTCGTCCGACAGAACCGTTCGACTCCGTGTGGGAGCTCAGCGGCAAGTAGGCGTGGACTAACGCTGATCGTCTATGACGATGAACCGGTTGCTGCTGCCCGAGCGGACAAACAGCAGAATGCCTTCCTTCAGAGATTCCTCCTTGAGGGCCGTCTGGTATTCCTCGACGTTCGTCACTGCCCGTTTGCCCACTTTCATGATGAGCATGCCCACGCGCAGGCCGCGATCGAAGGCCACGCCGTCCTCGTCGACCTTGGTGACGAGCACGCCCTTGAGGTTGGTGTAGTTGAGGCGATCGGCCAAGTCCTTGCTCAACTCGGAGACTTCGAAGCCCAGCTCGCGATTGGCGATGCCCTGCCCCTCGGGAATCTCCGGCGGCGCGACGAGGTTGCGCGCCGGAGCGCCAAAGCCTTCCGGCAACGGCTTCATGGCGATGTCCAACGTCAGCGTTTGACCATCGCGCAGCACCTGCAGTTTCTGCTTCGATTCCAACGGGCAGCGTTCGACCAGTTCTTGCAGCTCGCTGGGGGAGGCAACCACCTGCCCGGCGAAGCGCGTTACCAGATCGCCCTCTTTCAGACCGGCTTGCGCGGCGGGCGTGTCCGGGTAGATCTGCCGCACCACCACACCTTCACTGCGCCGCAGCTCCAACTTTTCGGCCAGCTCGTTGGTGAGCTTCTCGATGCTGACCCCAAGATAGGCGCGCTGCACCTTGCCCGTCTTGACCAACTGATTGGTGACCCAGGTGGCTTTGTTGATCGGAATTGCAAAGCCGATGCCTTGATAACCGCCGCTGTTGCTGGCGATGGCGGTGTTGATGCCGACGACTTCGCCGTCCAGGTTCACCAGCGGACCGCCGGAGTTGCCGGGGTTGATCGCCGCATCGGTCTGGAGGAACTGGCCGCGCCGCACCGCGCCAATTGAGCGCCCCTTGGCGCTGATGATGCCCGCGCTGACCGTGGTTTCCAGCTCGAATGGGTTTCCGACGGCGATGACCCAATCGCCCACGTCAAGCTTGTCCGAATCGCCCAGGCGCGCGGCGGGAAGGTCTTTCACGCCGTTGATGCGCAGGACGGCCAGATCGGTCTCTTTGTCGAACTTGATATCGGAGGTCTTGAGCTCGCGGCCGTCGTTGAGGTGAATGGTCACCGAGTCGGCGCCCTCCACCACATGATTATTCGTGAGCACGATGCCGGCGGAATCGATAATGACCCCGGAACCCACGCCCTCGCGGGTGGGCGCCTGATCCATGCGGCGCTGCATCTCCTCGGAGAAGAACTCCTCGAACGGCGTGCCGCGAAACGGATTCTGCCTCCCCCGCCGGTTCTGCGCGGCCTGCGGCTTGCTTTGCGTGGTGATCTTCACCACCGTGGGCACGGTGGCCTCCGCCGCTTTGCGGAACGCCCGGGACAAGGCCTTGGCATGCACGAGTGCGGCATCATCGTCCGCGCGTGCAGTACACGTCAGGGTCAGCACACAGACCCAAACTGCGATCCGCAGTTCAGTCCGATTCGATTTTTGAGTCGCGATCATAGCAGCCTTTCTCCGCGGACAATCTCCAGGACACCCGATTTTCCAACGCTGGGCGGCAACGGACAAGGCCAAAACCGCTCGTATCGTTCAACCTTTCAACTCGCATCTATAACCCAATTGCCGATCGGGCGGGTACATCGCACACGATGCGGAAGCCCTTGTCCGCCACACGACTATCGGGCGGGGCATGACCGCGGTGGGCGCTTCGGGCATGGACCAGACTGTGAAACCAGCCGCCGCCGCGATCGACGGAGAGCGTGCCTTTGGCGGCCGGTTGAGGATCGTCGACCGGGCCGCGCTGATAGGTCGTGCGACTGAACCAATCGGCAGTGCGCTCCCAGGCGTTGCCCTGCATGTCGAACAAGCCGAACGCATTGGCGGCAAACGAGCCGACGTTCGCGGGGCGGGGAACCGCGTTGGCGATACGCGCCATTTGCGGCGTCAGCTCCGTTCCGCTGGAAAACGCCGTCGTCGTTCCGGCGCGGGCCATGAACTCCCATTCTGCCTCTGTCGGCAACCGCCAGGATCGCTGCTCTTTCTGGCTCAGCCATCGGCAAAATGCCTGCGCATCCGCCAGGCTGACGCACACGACGGGTTCTTCGGCATTCGGTTCCCAACCCGGCTTGTCCCACGTGCAGTCGGGAGAGGGAGTCCAGGTTGTGCCTCCCATGAATTTGTAGCCGGGTCCACTGGGCTTGAAACCCGTTGCCGTGGCGAAGGATCGGAACTGCCGCACGGTGACTTCGTGAATGCCCGCGTAGAAGGGCTTGGTGAGCCGTACGCGATGCGGAGGCAGTTCGCCCACCATGCCTTCTCTCGAGACGGCCAGCGTCTCTTGCTTCTGCCAGAACGCCAATTCTTCCTGCGTGCTGCCCATCGTGAACTCCCCCGGCGGGATCAAGCGACTTTTTCCCCCCAAGGAGTTGGAGAACTCGACGGGAATCTCCAAGTGTTTAGCCCATGCCTCTTGATGACCGCGCGCCTGCACCGCATCGAACGGGGCGATCGCTGGCGGCGGGGTGCGCGGAGTGCGCGGAGTACTGGGTATTGACTGTGTACTGTGGGAGATCGCGTTCTCCGCTCGTGCTCCCTTGCGCAACGGGCTCAGGGTCGCCGGATTCGATTCCGGCCTTATCCCAGCGATTTTGCCGAGTTCGCGGTAGATCAGCAGGAGAACGACGGTCAACAAGCCTCCGCCAATTGCGGTTGCGACGAGTAACGAGCGCTTCCGCGAACGGCCCGCTTGCGGCTCAGCACTGCGTGACGATTGGTTGGATGACAGCAACTGCTGCGTCTGGGGATCGGTGTCGCTTGGCGTTTTGCCGGTGTCGATCGTGGCCTCTTGAGCGGCGGATGCTGGCCGTGTGACAGTCGCCAACGGCACGGCCAGCGTCGTCGCCGCAAACCTGGCGGGCGTCTCGATGCCGCGCAGGAAGTCGTGCAGCTTCGTGTCCTCGCCCGCGACGGCACTGAGCGCGGGCACAGAGGCATCGGTCGCCTGGCATCTCTGCAACTCCGCAATCACCTCGCTCATTGTCTGATAGCGATCCCCCGGCGCCTTGGCGACCATTTTTAGAAAGACCTGCTCGATTGCCGGCGTCACCGCCGTGCATGCGGCTCGCAACGAAGGAATCGGCTTCGATTGATGTGCCAGCAGCCTTTCGACAGGTGTCTCGCCCACGTACATCGGCCGCGCGGTGAGCAAGTACCAGAGCGTGACGCCCAGGGAATAAATGTCGGCCCGCGCGTCGGCGGTCTTGGTGTTCATGGCTTGCTCGGGCGCCATGTAATCGACCGTGCCCATGATCTGGCCGGTGCCGGTCAATTCGTCCTGCTGGGCGCCAGCGGAGTCCAGGCGGGCCAGACCCATGTCCAGAATTTTGACCGTGCCCTCCCCCTCCCCCCCAGCCTCTCTCCCGCCAGGGGCGAGGGGAGCACAGAGCAGCAGGTTGGCCGGCTTGATGTCGCGATGCACCACGCCACGAGCGTGCGCATACTCCAGCCCACGGGCCGCTTGGACGAGGCACGCCAGGGCCTTCGCCAGCGGCATGACCCCGTGCTTCTTGACCCAGGCGGAGAGGTCGCTCCCTTCAACGAATTCCATCACCAGGAAATGCACGCCGTGAGCTTCGTCGGCATCGTCGGCCGCCACGATGTTCGGATGCCGCAACTTGGCGGCCGCTTCCACCTCGCGTTGGAACCGCTTCAACGCCTCGGGCGTTTTGGTGACGCTGGGCGAGAGCACCTTGATGGCCACGAGCCGCTTCATCCGCTGGTGCTCGGCCTTGAGGACCATGCCCATGCCCCCCTGGCCGAGCTTGTCCAGAATGCGGTAATTGCCCAACAGCAGGCTCTTGCCTTTTCCGGCGTAGATTTGCTGGGCTTGAAACGCCGTGAGTTTCTTGTGACGCACCAACTCGCGGGCCAGATGCTCGGCATCCCGCGAACGCTTGGGAAGCGCAGCCATCAACGCCTCGACCTCTGCCGAAGACATCAGCCGGCTGGCTGCAAGCTGCTCAACGAATTGTTCGAGGGAGACAGGCACGTGGGGCTCCTTGGCCCCCGATTGTAGCCAGATGCGATTGTTGTCGCATCACGCCGTGTTTTGATCGGGCTTGACCGACGGTGCCGGGAACTTCGTCGTAAGCGGGGCGAGGCCGTGGCGGGCGCGGAATCGGTTGGCCGCGGCGAGGATGCTTGGATGTCGTACGAAGCGGGCCAAGAAGTGCCTCTTGCCGGGAAAATCGATTAACGAGATGCCGAGCAGCACGGCGATTAATCCGGGCCCGGGCGTGACAATCATCACCAGGCCGGCCAGTGCGAGTAGAACGCCGGCCACGTTTTTCGATGCGGTGAGCAGGCGCTGCCGCACGGACGAATGCTTCAGATCAGGTCCGTCCGCGACAAAGTAATCGGCTGGAATGCGCAACACCAGCCACCGCACCAGCACGACGCCGCCAAAGAACGTGCCGATCCACAGGATGGGCAGCCACCAAAACTCGCGCAACAGGTGTATCAGTTGAGTCCCCATGCTTTTGCCGTGGGGATTCTACCGCCCGCGGCAACCTTACAGTACAGTGCCTGCAGGACGAAAGTAACCCGAACACGTAACGGCGTGTTGATTTTCTTTGCCAAGGGGGCGGAGTGACGGGTTTCCCCCCAGGCCCCCGTCGTGGTGCCTGCGCACCGGGGGCGAGTGGCGGGTCGAGTTAGGGGTTCAAGGGAGTTGGGAATCAGTTGGGCGCCG
>JBGTDH010000756.1:0-4382 GCA_041748435.1 Pirellulales bacterium | reverse complement strand
GCCAGTGCCGTGCCGGCGCTGATCAAGACGCTCGCCGATGAGAATCGCGACGTGCGGCTGGAATCGCTCTCTGCCTTGGCGGAAATCGGCGTCGAAAGCAAATCCGCCGTGCCGAAGCTCATTCCGCTGTTGGTGGATGCCGACCCGGAGATTCGCGCCTCCTCGGTCTATGCACTGGGCCGCATCGGTCCCGAGGCGAAGCCGGCCGCCGCGGAGTTGCGGAAGTTGCTGGCCAGCGCCGACCTTTATGAACAGACCATCACGGCCTGGGCCCTCGTTCAAATTGCCCCTGAACCCAACCTTATTGCCACCGCGATTCCCTTGTTGATCAAGGCCGTGGGAGACGCAAACTCCGACCTGCGCGCCGATGCCGCCAAAACGCTAGGCGCTATCGGTAGCGGCTCGGCCGAGGCCAAAGCGGCCCTGCAAAACGCCAGCCAAGACCGCGACACTGAAGTGCGCGCCGCCGCCGGAGCAGCGCTCGAGCGGTTGGCCAAAGGGTAGTGTGATCCCGTCTATCCTCTAGCCTCAGCCCACAGTCCGCGACAAAACGAGTCAAGCGGCTGACTCGCGGCGATTGGATCGTGAAAGCCGGCTTGGCAGTCTGCACGCAGATGAATGTCTGAATCGCAGCGCCTCGCATCGCTTGCGAGGCGGGGGGGCAGTCTATAATCTTGAGGTACGGGCACGGTCGTGTTCGCTCAAGCGGGAACTCTACCCATCGCGGCGGGACGAACTGTTGAGGAAGGAACTGATGAAATCAATGCTCTCTGGCCGGGTTTGGGCGGCTCTGCTGCTGTTGGCCGCCTGGCCGGCGCACGCCAGGGAGCCCGTGCTCGATTTTCTGGAGGGCTTGCGGCAGCGGCAGTACTTCGACATGGCCGATCAGTACCTGGAGAGCTTGCGCACCAACACCAACATTCCCGATGATGTGCGGAAGATCATTCCCTACGAGCAGGGCCGCGCGCTGGTCGACAGCTCCCGCGAGATTCGCGACATGCCGCTGCGGCTGAAGGAGCTGGATCGGGCCACGGCCAGGTTTCAGGAGTTTCTCACCGACGCTCCGTCGCATCCCTTGACCGCCAGCGCCAACACGCAGTTGGGCAACGTGCTCTTCGAGCGCGGGCGGGCCGTGGTGGAACAGGCCAGCAAGCCTTCCAAAGTCGCCGAGAAGGATCAGTTGCTCAAGCAGGGTCGTGATTTCTTCACGCAGGCCCAGAAGGTGTTTGAAGACGCCGAGAAGAAGTTCACCGATGCCGTGAACGCCTACCCCCGGTTCATCGATCCCAAGGACACCAAGCAGATCGAAGCCCGCGAGCAGGCGCTCTCCGATCTGATTCAGGCCCGCATGCTGCTGGCCACGGTGCTGGCCGAGCATGGCAAGAGCTATCCGGCCAACGATCCGCAGTACAAGAAGCTGGTGCAGTCTTCGGCCGACAAGTTTAAGGATCTGTTCGAGAAATACCGGCGTCGTCTGGCGGGTCTGTATGCCGGCATGTGGTACGGCCAGCGGCTGTTCGAACTAAAGGACTCCAAACGCGCTTTGGGCATCTATTCCGAGTTGCTCACGCAACCGGACGATCCGCCGGAGTTCCGCGTGCTGAAGACCAAGACCCTGCGGCTGGCGATGGAAGCCTGGACCGATGAAGGCCAGAAGCTGCACGACGAAGCCATCAAGCGCGGAGAAGAATGGCTTCGAACAGCCCGCGGATTGGAGGACCGCACGCCGGAAGGCCAGGGCATCCGCTATTACACGGCCGTGGCGCTGAGCAAGAAGCACGACGCGCTGGACAAACAGGCCAAGGCGGCCGAGGCGGGCAAGAAGTTGGCGCGGGACGCCTCGAACCATGCCCTGGTGGTGGCCAAGGTTGCCGGCGGAGAGTACACGCAACTGGCCAAAGATCTGCTCGCCAAATACCGCGATCTGGGCGATAAGGGGCCGCAGAATTTCGTCGAAGCCCGCGACGCCGGGAAGCTGGCCTTGGACAGCATGCAAGAGTCTGCCAGCAAGATCAAGCTGGCCCCCGTAACCAGGGAGCAGGCTAAGATCCCGCAGTACGAGAAGGAGCGCGTCGAGCACCGCCTCCAGGCCATCAAGATGTTCCATCTGGCGCTGCGGTTGAAGGATGACGAAACATCGCTGGACGATATCAACGTCATTCGATACTTCCTCACTTATCTGAATTACGACGCCGGCAACATCTACGATGCCGCGGTGCTGGGGGAGTTTCTGGCCCGCAAGTATCCCAGGAGCGCCGGTGGCCGCCAGGGAGCGAAGATCGCCCTGGCCGGCTACTTGAGCAGCTACAACGACGCCCGGCCGCACAATCGGCAGTTCGAGATCGAGAAGATGGTGGCGTTGTCCGAGTACATCACGCGCATCTGGCCGGCGGAGGCGGAGGCCGATGAGGCCTGGATGCTCTTGGGCGATGTGGCCATCGGCGAGAACAATCTGGAACAGGCCGCCGAGTATCTGAGCAAGGTTCCGCAGACTTCTCCGCGCCGCGGCGAGGCCGACTTGAAATCGGGGCAGGCGCTGTGGGGCGCGTATCTCAACAGCAGCCGCCTGCCGGAAGCGGAGCGGGAGGGAGTCGACCTGTCGAAGCTCTCGCAGCAGGCGCAAGAAACGCTGGAGCGCGGCGTGAAGCGGATGCGCGAAGCGGCCGCCGATACCGCGGAGGTCAACTACACGCTGCTGGCCTCGGAACTGTCGCTGGCTCAGATCTACATCGGCTCGGGTCAGGCGGAGCAGGCCGTGGCGCTTTTGGAAACGCCGGAGACCGGCATCCTGGCGATGATCGCCGAGAAGAACCCTCTCACGGACAAAGGCAATTTCACCGAGGAGGCCTACAAGGCGGCGTTGCGCGCTTACGTCGGCGTGCAGCACCTGGAGAAAGCCGAGCAGGCAATGGCTTCTCTGGATGCCTATGTGGCCAGCAAGCCCGGCGGCGATTCCGCCACGCTCACCCGCATCTACATCTCGCTGGGGCGTGAGTTGGAGGAGCAGGTTCAATCGTTGCAGGGCGATTCCTCGAAGAAGGAGGCCCTCGAAAAGGTGCTCAAGGGCTTCGAGAAGTTTCTCTCCAACATCTCCGCTCGCAAAGAGGGCAACACCTTCAGTTCGCTCAGTTGGGTCGGGGAGACGTTCTTCCGGCTCGCCTCGGGTCTGGATACCGGTGGTGGCGGCGCTTCGCAGCAAGCTCAGGGCTATTACACCAAGGCCGCCAAAACGTACGAGAACATGCTCGCCTTGTCCCAGACGGATGCCAGGTTTGCCCCCACTGCAGAATCGGTCACCGGTTTGGAGATTCGCCTTTCCATGTGCGAGCGACGCTTGGGAAAACACAAAGAGGCGTTGGATCGACTTACTGCCATCCTGCAAAAAACTCCCAAGCTCCTCGAAGCCCAGAGACAGGCTGCCTACACCTATCAGGAATGGGCCGCAGAGAACCCCGGTTACTTGCAGAACGCCATTCTCGGGGGTCGCCCCAATGCCAAGACCAGGCAAAACACCATCTGGGGCTGGCACACCATGTCGGCCATTGCGCAGAGCAATCCCAGCAAGGAAGTTGGCGAAGCCGTGTTCCACGAAGCCCGCTACAACCTGGCGGAGTGCCGCTACAAACTGGCGCTCACTCAGACGGGCGCCGAGAAGCTGGACAAGCTGAAGTTAGCGCACCAAGACATTGCCGTGACGTACCGGCTGCGCCCCACCCTGGGCGGCGCCGATCGCCTGAAGAAGTACGACAAGCTGCTGCAGGACATTCAGAAGGCGCTAGGGAAACCGCCCACGGGCCTCGCCGGTCTGGACGCCGCCCAAGCGACTGCCTCGCCCGCGGCCAGCGCGGGGACCAACGCGACTAAGTAGAACAGCGATTACACTAATTCGACAACGCCCCCGGGTGTTAACAAACCAGGAGATTCCTTCCATGCGTTTCCATTCGCTCTTGGCCGCGATGATGATCGTCGCGACCGCCGTGCCTGCTCGCGCGATCGATTCGATCAAGACCAACAAAGCCACCACCATCAGCGGCAGCATTCAGCAGATTGGCAAGTACGTAGTGAAGATCAAGCGGACGGGAGATCGGGAAGAAGAAGTGCAGGTCAACGAGATCGAATCCATCCGCATGGATGGCGAGCCGCCGCAACTCAATCTGATTCGCAGTGCGGTTGTCGGTGGGCGCTACAAAGATGCCCTGGAGGGCTTGGAGAAAGTCAAGGAAGACGGTCTGAAGGTGGATGTCAAGCGGGAGATCGAGTACTTCCGCGCGTACGCCAGCGCCCGTCTCGCACTCATGGGAGAAGGCGTGGTGGCGGACGCCGGCCGCCTGATGAACGCGTTCGTGACCAGTCATCCCACGAGCTGGCACTATTTGCAGGCC
>JBGTDH010000755.1:0-2126 GCA_041748435.1 Pirellulales bacterium | reverse complement strand
CTCGCGCCGCCAGTTCATTCAGCATTCCAGCGCGGCGCTAGCAACGGGCGCCGTTGCCAGCCGGTTGATATTTCCTTCGGGCGTGCATGCCGCCGGCAGCGGCACCTTGAAGGTTGGCCTTATCGGCTGCGGCGGACGCGGGACGGGCGCGGCGGCCAACGCGCTCAAAGCAGATAGCAACGTCAAACTCGTGACGATGGGAGATGCCTTCCCGGATCGTCTGCAAACAAGCCTGGAGAACTTGCAGAAGGTGGCCAAAGACAAGGTGGAGGTCGCAAAGGACAAGCAATTCACAGGCTTCGATGCCTACAAGCAGGTCATCGCCAGCGGAGTCGATGTGATCGTGCTGGCCACGCCGCCGCACTTTCGGCCCATGCACCTCAAGGCGGCCGTCGATGCCGGCGTGCATGTGTTTGCAGAGAAGCCCGTGGCTGTCGATGCTCCGGGCATTCGCAGCGTGCTGGCTACCGTCGAGGAAGCCAAGAAGAAGAATCTGAGCATCGTCTCCGGCCTGTGCTGGCGTTACGACCTGGGCGTGCGCGAGACGATGAAGCGCGTGCTGGACGGGGCGATCGGCGAGATCGTCACGATTCAAGAGAACTACAACACCGGCGGATTGTGGAATCATGCCCGCAAGCCGGAGTGGAGCGATATGGAGTGGCAGGTTCGCAACTGGCTGTACTTCACGTGGCTGTCGGGCGATTTCAACACCGAGCAGCACGTGCACAGCCTGGATAAGGGAAGCTGGGGCATGCTGGACGCGCCCCCGGTGCGAGCCACCGGCCTGGGCGGGCGGCAGGTGCGTGTCGAGGAGAGCTACGGCAATATCTATGATCACTTTGCCGTCGTCTACGAGTACGAGACCGGCGCCAAGATGTTCTCTTTCTGCCGGCAGCAGAACGGCTGCTCCAACGACACCAGCGATTATTTCACCGGCACCAAGGGGCGGGCCAACATCCTCAAGCACACCATCGACGGCGAAAACAAGTGGCGCTACGATGGCCCCAAGCCCAGCATGTACCAGGTCGAGCACGACGAGCTGTTCGCCAGCATTCGCAAGGGCGAAGCCATCAACAACGGAAAGTACATGGCGCTGAGCAGCATGTTGGCCATCATGGGTCGCATGGCCGCCTACACGGGCAAGACCATCACCTGGAAAGAGGCCATCGAGTCGCAGGAAGACCTCTCGCCCGCCAGCTACGAATGGGGCCCGCTGCCGATGCCGCCGGTGGCCAAGCCGGGCATCACGCAGTTTGCCTGACATGACTTAGTTGCCTTGGTTGAAATTGAAAAAGGGCCGCCTATGCGTGGTGAATCCACGATGTTGCGCTTAGCGAACGCGGCTCGCGCGATGGCGATTCTGACGTTTGCCTTTGCGGCGCCGCAGGCCAAAGCAGCCTCGCAGGAGGCAATTCAGCAGGCCATCCAAAGGGGCGCAGCGCACTTGAAGGGGGCGCAAGATGCCGAGGGAGGTTGGCGCTTTCCGGAATACCTTGCTAAAGTTACCGGCGGTGAAGCCGACCTGCCATTCACGGCGGGCGCGACGGCCCTGGCGGCGCTGGCGTTGCTGGAAAGCGGCGTGCCTGCCAATGATCCAGCGATCGAAAAGGCCCAGCAGTTCGTCCTGCAGCGGGCCCAGAGCAGCACCTGGACTTACTCGATCGCTCTCTCCGCGATGTTCCTCGATCGGTTGGAACGCGGTCAGGCGCGCCGGCAATTCACGCCCCTGATCGTCCGGCTCGGGGAACGGCTGCGCGATGGTCAGATGTCCGGCATCGGCGCCAAACGCTTGGGCGCCGGGGGTTGGACTTATCGGTGCGGGACCAAGCCTGGCCTGGTCGATCTGGCCGATAGCTCCAACACGCAATTCGCCGTTTACGGATTATGGGTGGCGCGCCGGCATGGGGCCGATGTTAACGACGCGCTGGAAAAGGCGGCTCAGTTTTTTCGCACCTCGCAGGCCAAAGATGGGAGTTGGCCCTACGCGCTAGCCCGCAGCAACCAGACCAGCAGTCCTGCCATGACGTGTGCGGGCTTGCTCGCGCTGGCCGCCTATCACGGGCATCAGGCGACGCTGAAAGCAACGTCCAAGGCGCCGGCGCAGCGTCCCGCGAACGCCGGCCCGC
>JBGTDH010000754.1:0-3425 GCA_041748435.1 Pirellulales bacterium | reverse complement strand
AAAAGTTGCCCGCTTCAGATTCCTCGTTCCGCAAGCTCCTCATCGCCGCCGACAAGGAAAAGGACAAGCGCGAGGTGAATCGCGCGAAGGATCCGGCCGCTGCGGCTCCCGCCGCTCCGGCCCCGGTGGCCACCGCGGGTGTCGGTGCTCCGGTTGGCAACGCCATCCCGGTCCTGGGTTCGGGCAACGATCCGGCCCTGGCCCAGTTCGATCCCACCCTGCTGGTTGGCCAGTGGCGTGCCGAGTCGAAGGGTATCCTGGGTGAGTCGACCATCAGCGAACTGAACTTCGAAGACAAGAACGTCACCTTCCGCGTCCAGGTGCAAGGCAACGAGCCGCGAGTAATCGAGGGTGCCTTCGACATCAACGGCGGCAAGCTGGGTGTCAAGAGCGACGACGAGACCAAGGACCTCGGCCAGATCGCGATTGAGAACGGCCAGTTGGTTCTCAAGGGCGAGGGTGGCCCGGTGACCTTCAAGAAGATCGAAGAGTAGTCTGTCCTGCGGAGAGTAGTAAGTACAACACGCCGAGGCTGGCACCTGACTGCCAGCCTCGGCGTTTTTGTTGTCCTAGCGCGGACAATATACGGTTGCGTTGGGACCCTTAAGAAACTTGCTCGCCTTCGACCGGCAAGACCCGGCGGCTGCGACGGCCCGTTTTCGTAGCGCTCCACTCTTTGGTCAACGCCTCGAACACGTCCGGAGTCTCGTAGCGAATCACGTTCTTGCCCTCGGGCATCGGGCCGATCAGCCCGCGAAACACGGGCAGGCCTCGCAGACCCAGGTCGGTGCTGCAATCGTCAACGCCAATCTGCGTGTGCATCCTCAGGATCGGGTCCTGGTCCGGATAATCGCGAATCCGAAGCTTGCCATCGGCGCCTCGCGTCACCACTCGATAGAGCTCTTTGGTCATTCCCAGGTCCCTCCCCGCGAGCCAACATGGATGTAACACAAGTCTCATCGACCCGGCAAAGGTAATCGCCCAAGGTTTCGTCGGGGGGCCAAACAGCGCGTTCATTTGCCACGTCCCGCACATCGGGCTCACGACATCCGGCTGGCACATCCGCTCCCGTGCGCTTGCGCGGAAACCGGCTATGCCGGACATGCCGATCGGCGCGGCCGCCTCAATCGCGCCGCGGGGATCAATTCTCATTATCTCGCAACTCGGTAAGCCCAGCGCGCTTATAAATGCGAAGCCAGCCGGAGATCAGTTGGCGGCTCGCAAACGCGGAAAGAGAAAGAATAGACGCATACCGCCAAGGATGGCGGGAGCCCGCCGGGTGCCGCGCCGCAAGATCGACGCGGACAGACTCGAATCCACCTGCCGCGCAGCGGCTTGCTTGAAGTCCCGAAAACGTCATTCCGCTGGCGGGCATCCAACCTCAGGCAGGATAGATGCCGCGTGACCGATTGTGCTGGCGGGCGAGAGCGAATAAACTCGCGGACTCTGGCGGCGGGTCAAGCGGTTCTCAAAACTTGAGGCGAGCCATGCATCGATTGCTGTTCTCTACCACGTGGCTGGTTCTGATCGGGGTTTCATCGGCACACGCGGCCGAGCCGGCGCGGCCGAACATTCTGTTCATCGCCGTAGACGATCTGCGGCCGGAGTTGAATTGCTATGGGGCGAGCCATATCAAGAGTCCTCACCTGGATAAGCTGGCCGCCGGCGGGATGAAATTCAATCGCGCGTATTGCCAGCAGGCGGTGTGTTCTCCCTCGCGTACCAGCGTGCTGACAGGTTTGCGGCCCGACTCGACCAAGGTCTATGATCTGCAAACCCACTTCCGCCGCACGATTCCCAATGTTGTGACGTTGCCGCAGCACTTCAAGAGCCACGGCTATCACACGGAATCCATGGGCAAGATTTATCATGGCGGCCTTGATGACGAAGTGAGTTGGAGCGTGCCCACTTGGAATGCCCGAGGGAACCGCGCGGCACAAGCCAATCAGGCGGCGAAAACTCCGGCGGAATTGGAGCAGCAAGCCAAGCAGAGCGCGCGGAACCGCCAGACCCAGAAACGTGGCCCGGCGTGGGAATCGCCCGACGTCGCAGACAACAAGCTGTTCGATGGCCAGTTGGCCGAGCACGCCGTCGAGCGTTTGCAAGGGCTGGCTAAGCAACAGCAACCGTTTTTTCTGGCGGTCGGCTTCCTGAAGCCGCATTTGCCCTTCATCGCCCCCAAGCGGTACTTCGATCTGTACGATCCAAAGCAAATCAAGCTGGCCGACAACCCCTATCATCCTAAGGGATCCAACGAGTACACGCTGACCGGTTCCGGCGAGTTGCGTAACTATGAGGGCATGCCCAAAGGCGGCAGCCCTATCACCGACGCCATGGCCCGCGAGCTTAAGCATGCCTATTACGCCTGTGTAAGTTATCTGGATGCCAACGTGGGAATGGTGGTCGACGAGTTAGACCGCTTGGGGCTGCGCGAGAATACGGTCATTGTCCTGTGGGGCGATCATGGCTGGAAGCTGGGCGAACATGGCGAATGGTGCAAGCACAGCAATGTCGAGAACGATACGCGCGTGACCATGTTGCTGGACGCTCCCGGCTTCAAGAATGGTCAGGCGACCAACTCGTTCGCAGAGTTCGTTGATATCTATCCCACGCTCTCCGAGTTGGCGGGCTTGCCGCGTCCCGGACATCTGGAGGGCGCAAGCCTGGTGCCGCTGCTGAAGAATTCAGATGCTAAAGTAAAGACCGCCGCCCTCAGCCAGTATCCGCGCGGCAACGTGATGGGCTACAGTATCCGCACGGAATCTCATCGGCTCACGCGTTGGGTCAGCCGCGAGAACCGTGAATCGGAGCTGGCCGTCGAGCTTTACGATCACCAGACCGATCCGGCGGAGAACGTGAACATCGCTGGCGAGCATCCGCAGCTCGTGAAGGAACTGACCAAACGGCTGCAAGCCGGCTGGCGCGGAGCACTCACCACGGACAACTGACCACAGACAACTATGCTTGATCGCAAATTCGTGTTGGAGAACGCGGCGGCGGTGAAGGAGAACTGCCGGCGTCGCGGCGCGTCGGCCGATATTGATCGCTTCGTGGAGTTGGAGACGCTCCGCCGCCAGAAGCAGATGGAGGTGGAGCAATTCAACCGGCAGGCCAACGAGGTTTCCAAGACCATTGGCAAAGCCAAGGATGAGGCGGAACGAGAAGCCCGCAAGGCGGAAGGCCGGCGGCTGCGGGAACAGGTGACGGCGGTCCAGGCGGAGGTGGATCGTCTGACGGCAGAGGCCGACGCCATTCTGGGCCGCGTGCCCAACATGTCCCATCCGGACGCGCCGCTGGGAGCCGACGATCAGGCCAACCTGGAAGTCCGCCGCGGCCAGCACGAGCCGCGCTCGTTCGATTTCAAACCGCTCGACCATGTCGAACTGGGCGAGAAGCTGGACCTGATCGACTTCGAGGCCGGCGCC
>JBGTDH010000753.1:0-8401 GCA_041748435.1 Pirellulales bacterium | reverse complement strand
GCTGTTGGTCCGTCAAGATGGCTGCCAGGCGTTCCCGGCCTTCGCCGGGCCAACGAGTTGGCGCTGCAAGCGACACGGCAACGGATGGGTCCGGCCGGACCGCTGGGCTTCCAGGCGGTCGTCGAGGCACTGGCGTTCAGCGACGAGCAACTCGCGACGCTGAAATCGCTGGTCGGCGAAGCTGTCACGCAGAGAATGCGCGGAATGCAAAGTAGCTCCGCCGCCGAGCGGGCCGAGGCGGACCGGCAGTGCGACGAACGGATCGCAACCGTCCTCACGCCCGAACAGCAAGCGAAGCTGAAGGCGCTGCTGGGCGAGCCGTATCAAGGCCAACTGGGACCGCCGACCCCCGGCGGATTCGGCGGTTTCCCCGGTACGGTCCCAAGGGGATCACGCCTGGGGTTCAAGGTGGGACAGACCAGCGTTCCCTTCGGCCAGATCGTGCGCCAGCCCGTGTTCTTTGACGAGTTGAAGCTGACCGGCGAGCAACGACAGATAACCCAGAAATTGCCGCCTCGCCTGTCGGCCGACGACGCCGCTGCATTGGAGACGACGTTGACGCCCGAGCAGATGCGCCGCGTTCGTGAGTTGACGCTGCAGAACTATCGATTGCTGTGGGGGCCCGTGGGACCGTTTCTCAGCCAGCAGGCGGTGACGGCCCTGCAGTTGACCGACGCCCAGAAGGCCCAGGTGCAAACATTGCTCGATACGGTGCAGCCATCGCCGGGCAGAGGCTCGACCGCCGCAGCCACCCGTGATCGGACCGCCGACGCGACACTGGCGGAGATTCTGAATGCCGGACAACAGGCCAAACTGAAAGAGTTGCTGGGTACGACGTATGCCGGCGACTTGCAGCTCGCGCTGCGGGACCGCGATGCCGCGCCGTCGGCGACATCACCCGATGGATTCGCGAGCGGGAGATTTGGCCGCGGCGGGGCGCTCGCGGCGCCGTTTAAGCTGGGCGACCTGGCACCGCCGACGTCCGGGTATGCGACGTATCTGGCAGTGCAACAACACTTGAAGCTGTCGCCAGAGCAGGTGACCAAGATCGGCGATTACGCACGCGAGCAACGAAATGGCGAGCGGCCCGCGGTGCAAATGACTGACATCCTGACGGTCGAGCAACTCGCCCGGATCGCGCAGATCAACGTGCAGGGCCGGCAACGGATCGGGCCTGCGGAGATCTTTCGGTATCCGCACGTCGTGCAGGCCGTGGGCCTCAACGACGAGCAGCGGACGAGACTGGAGGCAATCGGCGAGGAATTCCGCGGCGTGGCCCGCGTGAATGCCCCTGATACCGCCGCCAAGGTAGCCGCAGCCGCCAAAACGGCGCAGGAGCAGATCAACGCGATTCTGTCGGCCGAGCAGCAAGTCAAATTGAAGGAAGTGCTGGGAGAGCCCTTTGACTTCAGCATGATCGGTGGTGATCGCCGCGAACTGCGGTGAGTTGCAAGGACACTTCGAAGAACCTACAGGCGACAACGCCGAACAGTTCTAGACCCCGCCGCTTTCAGGCAAGGCCCCATACTGCATGCGTGGGGCTCTTTTGGGGTGGCTGCGTCCCCTGGAAGATCGGTGCATTCCCTCCCTTTCGAAAGTGCCGCTGTCAATTTGGGAAAGCAGGCGGACGTGGCGGCGACAGCGAACCTTCTTCGGGATTCCTCCGTCATTCCCTATTGGGTACTCTGCATGTTCGTCGGCGTTGTGTGATCGCAGTTGTGGCACGGCGGCACTTTATGACATTGATCATCCCGAGATTTGTCGTCCTCGATTCGGCGACGCTTGGAAAAGTCTCGCGGGACTATTGGAGTCCGGAACAGACACTGAGGGACAAGGCACGGCTCTTTCTCGCGCGTCTGGTGGACCAAGCCGTTCACATCACCGTCACCTTTACCCATGTGTGCGAGTTGCTTCGGCACAACGACGAGTCCGTCGTTCGCGAGCGACTTGCTTTCCTGCGGGCACTTCCGTTGATCGCATGGTTGCGGCCGTACGATCGCAATTGGTTTCCGGGCGACATCCCCGACCTCTTGCGAAAGGAACTCCATGCCGCTGTCCATGACGGAAAGCGCGATTGGCCGTCCTGCGACAGGAGTTTCAGCGGCAGCAGCGAAGCGAGCAGTACGTAGCCTCCGTCGCACGCACCGATCCCGCCAACATCAACGATCTCAAAGTCGGCGAGGCAAAACGGTTGCCGAGACGACCGAAGGCAGAGAGAGTCGCATTCATGCGACGCTTTACGGCCGCGATGAAGGCGCAATTGGAACAGCATGGTGACCTACGCCTGGAACGCCCGCACGAGACGGCCGCCGCCTTCGCGGACGAAAGGCTCGATGATTTGGCCCGCAGTTTGCGGCTGATTTGATGATCCTCGCACACGCTTCGATTGCCGAAGGCCGTTGCACATTGTCCCTGCTTTCCGCAGACGATGCGCCCCGTTTTTGTTGGCTGGCATTTCGGCCTGGACACCAATAGGTTACATATGTATACTAGTGTCCCGGTCCGGAACGGTCGCCAGTTCCACTACCTGCGGGATTGGCGCGGAGGGGCTCCGATACTGTCGGAGGATGCGATGGAACCAGCAGCGGCGTTGGCCGGAACGGTCGGTGGAATTTCGGGACCGCGCACAAGTGTCCCAGAATGTCCCGAAATTCACCTGCGCGACACGGGAAAAGACGTGGTATTTGGATTTTCTGGACAGGGACCCCCGATGTTGCAACTCCGGCCACGGCAACTTGACGGAGGCGCGGGAGGCCCTCTACCATTGGCTGCTCAGAACGACACACGCGGGGAGTTCGATAACGCTGTGGATAAGACGAAAGTGGCGATCGTGGGCATGGGCAACGTTGGCACGGGCGTGGCGCGCCTGTTGCTCGACTACGGCGATCGCACCGCGCGCCATGCCGGCCGCACTCTGTGGCTGGAGCAGGTGGTGGTGCAGAATGTCAAGAAGCCGCGCGATGTGGAACTGCCCGCAGGCTTGCTCTCCAACGATCTCACGCGCATCACGCGCGATCCGCAGATTGGCGTGGTGGCCAGCCTGATCGGCGGGATCGAGCCGGAGCGTTCGATCATTCTCAAGCTGCTGGAGAGCGGCAAAGATATCGTGACCGCCAACAAGGCGCTGTTGGCCGAGCATGGCCCCGAGCTGTTCGATCGGGCCCGCGAGCTGGGCCGATCGATTGCCTTCGAGGCGGCGGTGGCGGGCGGGATTCCGATCGTCGCGAACATCAGCCAGTGCCTGTCTGCGAATCAGATCACGTCGATTCACGCCATTCTCAACGGCACGAGCAACTTCGTGCTCACGCAGATGGAGGAGCATGGTATGAGCTACGCCGCGGCGGTGGCCGAGGCGCAGCGGCTGGGTTTTGCCGAGGCCGATCCGGCGATGGATGTCGATGGCAGCGACGCCGCCCAGAAGCTGGCCATCCTCGCGCACCTGGCGTTCGGGGCCAGAATCCCCTGGCGCAGCATTCCGCGGCGCGGCATTGATACGCTCGATTCGGCCGATCTGCGGTATGCCCGCGAGTTGGGCTATCGCATCAAGCTGCTGGCCGTAGCGAGACTGGTGCCGGAAGGTTTGGAGCTGCACGTCTCGCCCACGCTGGTGAAGATCGGCACGCCGCTGGCCGAGGTGCGCGGCGCGCACAACGCCATCAGCGTGGTGGGAGACGCCGTGGGCCCTCTGTTGTTTCATGGCCTGGGGGCCGGACAGATGCCCACGGCCTCCGCGGTGGTGGCCGATCTGATCGACACGGTGGTGGGACGCACGGCCATTACGTTTCGCACGTTGGAGCTGTGGTCGCAACGCGATGACATTACGACGCGCGATCCGGCGAAAGTGCCCGGACGGTTCTTTCTGCGGTTCGATGTGGACGATCGTCCCGGCGTGCTGGCCGAGATCACCGGCGTGCTGGGAAAGCACGGCATCAGCATCTCGTCGGTGATTCAGCACGAGGCTCATTCCCGCGATGCTGGCGTGGTGCCGCTGGTGATTATGTCGCATCAGAGCACGGAGGGGGCGACGCTGGATGCCTTGAGCGAGATCGATCGGCTGGCGTGTGTGCGTTCCGTGAGTGTGCGGATGCGCGTGCGAGATTAGTCCTGTCCCCTCTCCCACTGGGAGAGGGCTAGGGTGAGGGTTAGTAAAGTTTGCGGGAGAGGAGTGGTGGAGTGATTGGAGGCGCGACGCCCCTCACCCCGGCCCTCTCCCAGAGGGAGAGGGAGACAGATGAAGTACGCCATTATTATTCCCGACGGTTGTGCCGACGAGCCGCAGGCGTCGTTGGGGGGCAAGACGCCGTTGCAAGCGGCGCGCGTGCCGAACATGGATCGCATTGCAGCGGCCGGTGTGGTGGGCCGCGCCAACCATGTGCCCGAGTCGCTGCCGGCCGGGTCGGATGTGGCCAATCTCAGCCTGTTCGGCTACGACCCGCTGGTGCATTTCACGGGACGCGCTCCGCTGGAAGCCGCGGCGCAGGGCATTCCGCTGGGTCCGGAAGACTGGGCCATTCGCTGCAACCTGGTGACGGTCGAGAACCAGACCATGCGCAGCTTCACGGCCGATCATATCTCGACCGAAGAAGCCACCGGGTTGCTGCAGACTGTACAGCAGCATTTGGGAGGCCAGCGGCTGGAGTTCATTCCGGGCGTGAGCTATCGCAACCTGCTGATCTATCGCGGTCAGGGAGAGCCGGCCCCGTTCAGTCGCGATACCCGCGCCACGCCGCCGCACGATCTGACCGATAAAAGCGTGCTGGACGATTATCCGCGCGGGCTGGGAAGTGACCTGCTGCATCAGTTGATGTGCGACAGCGTGGACCTGTTTGCCGATCATCCCATCAACGCGGCCCGCCAGAAACAAGGCCGCTTGCCGGCCACGAATGTCTGGCTGTGGGGCCTGGGACGCGCGCCGGCGTTGCCCTCCTTTGAGGCCACGCATGGTAAGCGCGGCGTGATGATCACGGCCGTCGACTTGCTCCGCGGACTGGCGGCGCTCATGGGCTGGAAACGCCTCGAAGTTCCCGGCGCCACCGGCTACACCGATACCGATTACGCCGCCAAGGGGCGCTACGCCATTCAAGCCCTGGCCGATACGGACATCGTCTGCGTCCACGTGGAAGCCACGGACGAAGCCTCCCACGAAGGCAAGGCGGACAGTAAGGTGCAAGCGCTCGAGGAGATCGATCGCCATATCGTGGGACCGCTGCACGCGGCGCTGCAGCAACAGGGTGAGTATCGCATTCTGGTCTCGCCCGATCATCCCACGTTCCTGCGCACCAAAACGCACAGTCATGGATTTGTGCCGTTTGCCCTGTGCGGCGCGGGCATCTCTCCCGATGCCCAGACCACTTACGATGAAGCGGCAGCCGCCGCCGGAAATCTGGCGTTTCCCGCCGGCTGGAAGTTAATGCAGCATTTCATCTAGAATCACGGAATTGCTTGTCACGCTGTTGATGGGGGATGCTGCGATGTCCGAACGCGCCGGCCAGGTCGATACTGTCATGCAGGAGACGCGGGTCTTCCCGCCCTCCGCGGAGTTTTCTTCCCAGGCGCGCATCGGCTCGCTGGAAGCGTATCAGAAGTTGTGGGACGAAGCAGCGAAGGACCCGGAGGCCTTCTGGGGCCGCCTGGCCGGGGAGCTGCACTGGTTCCAGCCGTTCACCAAAGTTCTGGAGTGGAAAGAGCCTCTGGCGAGTTGGTTCGTGGGCGGGAAGACCAATGCCAGCTACAACTGCCTGGATGCCCATCTCCACACGCCGCGGAGAAATAAAGCCGCCCTGATCTGGGAAGGGGAGCCGCTGGGCGAAAGCCGCACGCTCACGTATCAGCAACTGCATCGCGAGGTCTGCAAGTTCGCCAACGTCTTGAAGAGCCTGGGTATTGGGACGGGGGACGTTGTCTCAATCTATATGCCCATGACACCGGAGCTGGCCATTGCCATGCTGGCCTGTGCCCGCATTGGGGCGGTGCATTCGGTCATCTTCGGCGGGTTCTCCAGCGAGGCCATCGCCGATCGCAATAACGATGCCCAGGCTAAAGCCGTGATCACGGCTGATGGCGGCTGGCGGCGCGGCAATCTGCTGGCGCTGAAGAAGAATGTCGACGTGGCGCTGGAGAAATCGCCCACGGTGGAGAAGTGCATCGTCCTCCGCCGCGTGGGGAATGAAGTGGCCATGCAGGAAGGGCGCGACTTCTGGTGGGACGACCTGATGCGCGAGGCCTCGGCCGATTGTCCCGCCACGCCGGTTGATTCCGAGAACCCGCTGTTCATTCTGTACACCAGCGGCTCGACCGGAAAACCCAAGGGCATCAAGCACACCACGGCCGGCTACAACTTGTTCGTCAAGAAGACCACCGAATGGGTCTTCGACTTGCGCGAGGACGACACCTACTGGTGTACGGCCGATTGCGGCTGGGTCACGGGTCACAGTTATATTGTCTATGGTCCGCTCTCTGCCGGGGCCACGGTGGTGATGTACGAAGGCGCGCCCAACTGGCCCGACGAGAGCCGCTTCTGGGACATCATCGAACGGCATCGCGTCACGATCTTCTACACCGCGCCGACGGCCATCCGCTCGTTCATGAAATGGGGCGATCACTGGGTCGAGAAGCACGACCTCTCCAGCTTGCGGCTGTTGGGCACGGTGGGCGAAGGGATCAATCCCGAGGCCTGGATCTGGTATCACCAGAAGATCGGCGGCGAACGCTGCCCGATCGTCGATACCTGGTGGCAGACGGAGACCGGCGGCATCATGATGAGTCCCCTGCCCGGCGCCATTCCCACCAAGCCGGGAAGCTGCACCAAGCCCCTGCCGGGCATTGTGCCGGCCATTGTCGATGACACGGGCACGCCGGTGCCGCAGGGTCAGGGGGGCATGCTGGTGTTGACCAAGCCGTGGCCCGGCATGTTGCGCGGCATTTGGGGGGATGATGCCCGCTACAAGGAGCAGTACTGGAGCAAGGTGCCGCACATGTATCTGGCGGGCGATAATGCCCGTTGCGACTCCGACGGCTACTACTGGATCATGGGCCGCATCGACGACGTGATCAACGTGGCCGGCCATCGCCTGAGCACGATCGAAGTCGAGAGCGCGCTGGTCAGCCATCCCTCGGTCGCTGAAGCCGCCGCCATTGGCCGTCCCGACGAGATCAAGGGCCAAGCCATCAGCGTGTTCGTCACCATTCGCAAAGGCGAGCCGAACGAGGCGCTCAAGAAGGAATTGAAAGCCCACGTGCGGAAAGAAATCGGCGCGCTAGCCGTTCCGGACGACATCCGCTTCACCAACGCGCTGCCCAAGACCCGCAGCGGCAAGATCATGCGGCGTCTCTTACGCGACATCGCCAGCGGCAAAGAGCAAACGGGCGACACCAGCACGCTGGAAGACTACACCATCCTGGCCAAACTCCGGGAGAACGAGGAGTAAGGGCCGTTCGGTAGATGTAGGACGATCTCATAGACGGATACAAACCACAAAGGACACAAGGAACACGAAGGGAGGGAGAGGGGCGTTCGCTTGCAATCCGCTGTATTCCGCTTTCTCTTTGTGTTCTTCGTGTCCTTTGTGGTCAACGAAAGCGAACCATAAACCAACGACTACGAGGCGAGGGATGCATGATCCAATCCCGGTGGAGGACGAGCTCCTGGCGAAGCAGGTAATCGGGGCGGCAATCGAGGTTCATCGGATCCTGGGACCGGGGTTTCTTGAGTCGATCTATGTGCGTGCCCTGGAGTACGAGCTGTCTCAAGCTGGGCTGCTCGTCGAACGCGAGAAACCGATTCTGGTGACGTTCAAAGGTATTCAAATCCCCGGCCAGCGACTCGATCTGATCGTCGGTGGCCGGCTGATCGTTGAGGCCAAAACGGTCGATCAGTTTGCGCCGATTCATCTGGCAAAAGTCTTGTCCTATCTCAGAACCACCGACTTGAGGCTGGGGTTGCTCATCAATTTTAATGTGCCGCTCCTGAAGGATGGAATCAAGCGAGTCGTCCGCTGATGCTCCGTGGGAACGAGCCGCTGAAAACCACGAGCTGCTAAAACCAGAAAGAACACAAAGAACACGAAGGCAGAGGAAAGCTCGCCCTGCCTGAGCTTTCATTTCCTCTTGGTGTCCTTCGTGTCCTTTGTGGTTAAGAAAACGACCTTGAACAGTCACGACGGGACGAAGTGACTTCGTTACGGGTTCACATTCAGCGCCCGCAGGATGCCTTCCAGGAGCTTGTTGAGGCCGGTGCCGGTTACGGCGGAGATGGCGAGGATGTCTTGATTGAGGGCGGCGGAGAGCTCGTCGCGGATGCGGTCGGATTCGGGAAGCTCGCATTTGGTGAGTACGAGAATCTCGGGGCGGCGGACGAGTTCGGCGTTGTACTGCTCCAGCTCGCTGCGAATAGCATGGTAAT
>JBGTDH010000752.1:0-4497 GCA_041748435.1 Pirellulales bacterium | reverse complement strand
ACGTTCCAGGCCGAGAGCAAGAACTACGCGCGGTGCAAATGGGACTGCTCGGCCCGCATCAAGCGGCCAACGCAGCCGTGGCATTGACGACGCTGCTGGAGCTGAAGTCGCAAGGCTGGCAGATTCCGGAAGCAGCGATCCGCCGTGGACTGGCCGAGGTGACTTGGCCGGCACGCGTCGAGATTGTCTCGCGGCGCCCCACCGTGGTGATCGATGCAGCCCACAATGTGGCATCGATCGACGCGCTGCTGGAGACGTTGGAACAGAGCTTTATGGCCCGCCGCCGCGTGCTGATCTTCGCAACGACCAAGGATAAGGATGCCCACGGGATGCTGGAGCAGTTGCTTCCGCGATTCGACGCGGTGGTGTTCACGCGGTATGCCAACAATCCGCGCAGCGTAACGCCGCAAGACTTGGCGCAGATGGCCCGCGAGCTGACGGGGCGGGAGTTTCCCACCACGGACGATACGACGCAGGCTTGGGATGTGGTGCGCGGCGCCGTCGGGCTGGAAGACCTCGTGTGCATCACGGGTTCGTTCTTTCTGGCGGGAGAGATGCGCGGGCTGGTGCAACAGCGGCCCATAAAGCCGCGACCGGTGGTCGCGGGAGACTCAGGAGAACACGCATGAAAATGTTTGTCGCAGGGCAATGGGTCGATAAATCCGAGAAGATCGAAGTTCGCAATCCGTTCGACGACACGGTGATCGATACGGTGCCCAAGGCGGATGCGGCCGACGTGGAGCGAGCGATTGCCTCCGCGGTGCAAGGCGCCGCCGTCATGCGCGCGATGCCGGGCTACGAGCGTTTTCAGATTCTGCGCAAGGCCGCGGCATTAATGCGCGAGCGGCAGCAGGATTTGGGTCGCACCATCAGTCGCGAAGAGGGCAAGATTCTGGCCGAAGGCGTGTTCGAGGCCTCGCGGTCCTCCGAGACGATTGAAATCTCCGGCGAAGAAGCCAAGCGGCTCTCCGGCGAAGTGCTGCCACTGGATGGAGCACCGGGAGGTGCGAACAAGTTCGGTTTCACGCTGCGCGTGCCGTGCGGCGTCGTCGTGGCGATTACGCCGTTCAACTTCCCGTTGAATCTGGTGTGTCACAAGATGGGGCCGGCGTTGGCCGCCGGCAACGCGGTGATTCTCAAGCCTGCCACCGATACGCCGCTGTCTGCCTTGGCGATGGTGCAGATTCTTCTGGAAGCCGGACTGCCGCCGTTGGCCATCAATTGTCTCACGGGTTCCGGCGGCGCGATGGGCGATGCCCTCTGCAGCGATAGCCGCGTTCGGAAGATCAGCTTCACCGGCAGCCGCGACGTGGGCGAGCATATCTGCAAAGTGGCCGGCATCAAGCGCGTCACGATGGAGCTCGGGTCGAACAGTCCGTTGATTGTGATGCCCGACGCCGACTTGAAGAAAGTGGCCGAAGCCACGGTGGCCACAGGCTTCTCCAATGCCGGGCAGGTCTGTATCTCCGCGCAACGCGTGATCGCCCTGGAAGGCGTCTACGGCGATTTACTCTCCGAGCTCCAGCCGCGCGTGGAAGCTCTGACGACCGGCAATCAACTCGATCAAGGCACCAAGATGGGTCCGATGATTCGCGAGCGGGACGCCGTGCGTGTCAACGAATGGGTGCAGGAAGCGGTGGCCGGCGGCGCTCGGCTCTTGACCGGCGGCGGACGCACGGGATCGATGCATGAGCCCACCTTGCTGGCCGATGTTTCGCCCGCCATGCGCATCAGTTGTGAGGAGCTGTTCGGTCCGGCCGTGGCGGTGACGCGCGTCCGCACGATCGAAGAAGCCATCGCCCTGGCCAACGACACGCCTTACGGCCTCAGCGCCGCCATCTTCACGCAGAGCCTGGAGTGGGCCATGAAATTTGCCCGCCAGATCGACTCCGGGAACATCCATATTAATTGGGGACCGCAGTGGCGGGCTGACCTGATGCCCTACGGCGGCCTGAAAGACAGCGGCCTCGGCAAAGAAGGCCCTAAGTACGCCATTCACGAAATGACCGAGACCAAGACGGTGATCATGCACGGCGTTTAGGAACGCGGCTACGGCTGGTATATTGGTACTGCGTGCATTTGCACAGAAATCCGCAAGAGGGCCACACGATGATCAGCGCCCAGCCGCTTTCCTTGAGCCTGCTGTATGAACGTGACGAGACGGCCTGGCTGGAGGCGATGGCAGAACTCATCCGCCTGGGCCATCGCGACGAGATCGATTTCACCAACCTGGCAGAGTATCTAACCGACATGGCACGACGCGATCGGCGGGAGGTCGAGAGTCGTCTTACTTTGTTGATTGTTCATGCGCTGAAATGGTTTCACCAGCCGAACCGGCGATCCGCGAGCTGGCGAGGCACTATCATCGAACAGCGACAGGAGTTGGAAGGGTTGCTAGGGCGTGGGGTCCTGCGCAATCATGCCCAGCGCGTGCTGGAGGAGATATACCTCAAGGCCGTGGAACGGGCGGCTGCGGAAACCGAGTTGCCGGCCGAGACGTTTCCGGCGGCATGTCCCTACACGCTGGATCAACTGCTCGGAGTCAATCTGCTGGCCTAGTGATCAAGAGGCCGCCATCAGGCCCCGTTTGGCTTCGGATTACTGCGCCCGACGCACTTTGTAGTTGCCGCGGCCCTCTTCCCATTCGAGCTTGATCAGTCCCTTCTTCTGAATCTCTTCGAGCAAGTCGGAGAAGGTGCGGTAGCCGTAGTAGCCCTCGTTGAAGCCGGGATAAACGCGGCGAATGGCCTGCTTAAGCATCGAGCCCCAGAGCGGATCGTAATCTTGCTCCAGAGATTGCAGCACCTCCAGCACGCGCCCGGACGCTTCCTGTTTCTTGTCGACCTCGGTCTGCTCCTTGTCGCTGGCGCCTTTCTTGGGTTCCACCGCGGGCGCTTTGCGGGCGGCGCGAATCAGGTCGTCGTAGTAGATAAATTCGTCGCAATTGGCGATCAGCAGATCGGACGTGGAGCTCTTGGCGCCGCAGCCCAGCACGCGTTTGTTGTTCTCTTTGAGCTTGGAGACCAGGGGCGAGAAATCGCTGTCGCCGGAGACCAAGGCAAACAGATCGATGTGGTCCTTGGAATAGCACAGGTCCAACGCATCGACCACCATGCGGATATCGGCGCTGTTCTTGCCGCTGACCTTGGTCTGCGGAATGTCGATCATCTCGATGCCCTGGGCATGAAACTCCTGCAAGGCGTTGCGATAGCGGCTCCAATCGCAATAAGCCCGCTTGTAGACGATGCGGCCTTTTTCCAGGAGCCGCTTGAGGACGAGTTGAATCTGGAACCGTCCCCCTTTGGATTCGTTCACGCCGATGGCCAGGTTCTCGAAATCGATGAACACGGCGATCAGCAATTCTTCGGAATTGGCCATACGTGTCTTGCCTCCCGCGAGTGATGAATGCGTTGATAAGACAGCAAAACGCGCGAGGCGTCTAGTGCCCCGGGGTCGAGCCTGCGTGCTGGCATGCAATCACCAGCACCGGTGCTGCTCGCGTTGACGCAGCGGGGGGCGTTCGCTACAAGCGTGCTCCTGAAACTGCCTCCGAATCGCCAAGGATGGCGCAGTCATGTATCGACGGCATGGTCAGAAGCTGGGCCTGGTGTTTCTCTCGTGCGACCTGGGCGTCACCGCCGGGGTCTGGCTGGGGGCGTATTTCTTGCGATATGCCCTGTGGTCTGCGCCCAAAGGCGTCCCCGATTTTCATCTGGTGCTGGAGGGGCTGCCCACGATTCTGATTCTGGCGGTGGTGGCTTATCGGCTGTGTGGGCTGTACGAAGTGCATCGTTTGCGGCAATTGCCGCGCGAACTGGGCCTGGTGTGCATGGCCAGCGGGTTGCTGTTCTTGCTTTCCATCACCGTGGCCTTTTATCGCCGCGATCCGTATGAATCTCGATTAGCGCTGGCGTTGTTTCTGGCGCTCAACGCCTTGGGGTTGCTATTGGCCCGCCGCGTGCTGTGGCGGGTACTCAAGTTTCTGCGTGGCCGGGGACTGAATCAGGGGCGAGCCGTCATCGTCGGCAGCGGACGCACGGGGCGGCTGGTGCTCGATCTGATCGAGAGCAATCGCTGGACGGGACTCGAGGCGGTGGGCTTTGTCGATGCACCCGCCAAGACGGAACCCGCGCGATTGCCGCGACTGGGCGCCGTCGACGATTTGCCGGCGATCGTGGCAGATCACAACATCGATCACGTGTTCGTAGCCCTGCCGCTGGCTCGCTACGGCGAACTGCCGCGAGTTTACCAGGCCCTGGCGAACCTGCTGGTCGAGGTGCAGATCGTTCCCGAAGTGCCGCAGTTGGCGGGCATGCGCATTCGTCATCTGGAGATCGACGAAGTGCCGCTCTTGTCTTTGCGAGAGAACCCGCACTACGGCTGGCGGCGCACGGCCAAGCGGGGCATGGACGTAGCGCTTACGTGCGTGGCATTGGTGTTGCTGGCGCCGCTGATGGGTCTGTTGGCCTTGCTCATCAAGCTGACCAGCCACGGGCC
>JBGTDH010000751.1:0-5133 GCA_041748435.1 Pirellulales bacterium | reverse complement strand
GCGGCACGCAGTTGGCGTCGGCCGCGCGCCACGTCGCGAGCACGCGTTCTCGCGCGCCCTTCGAGTTCACAAAGATTCAAGACGTGCGCGTGCATCAGCGCGTGGTTGGGCGCAACCCCGAGATCAGCGACGCCGAGCGCGCCCTGTTCACCGATCCCGATCCCGCCTTGTCGCGCCTCGTCACCCTGGTGATGCGCAAGCCTGACGGCGGTCGGCTTGATATCCAGTTGTCGCGCGACCTGGAGTGGATTGACGAGTTTAGTGCTGCCGTCGGCGCGTCGATCGACCTGGACCTGGAGGAACTTGGGGCCGCGGGTCCGGCGGAAGTTCTCGCCATCGACCCGGCCTTACCGCTGGAGCCAGGGCTCGCTCCCGTGGTCACCGGCACGTTCAAGCACACGGTCGACACCGTAATCGAGGTGCATTTAGCCGATCTGGGCGAGCCGATCGGCGTCAAGCCCAACCATCCCTTCTGGTCCGACGACCGCTGGGAGTTTGTCCCCGCCGGCGAACTGCGCCTGGGCGAGCATGTCTACGGCATCGTCTCTGGCGCGCCCACCCCCGTCACGCACATCGCCTCGCGTCCGGCCAACTCGCCCGTCTACAACCTCGAAGTCAACGGCGAACACGTCTACTGCGTCTCACGGGCCGGCGTGCTTGTGCATAACACGTGCTCCGGTCCGGCCGGGCTTGGCCGGAACGCTCTTGAGGGTGGCGGCTTCGCACGTGGGATGAGGGCCGGCGAAATCTCCGCTATTAATCGACGCCTCGGGGGCGCGACCGAGTTGCTATCACACCCCTCGACAGCCTTGGCTAATGCCGCTTACCGCCACGGCCGCCCAAACCGTAGTTGAGGAACTCATGCGGCGAAACCAGATCGCATCTGGCGTATCATCGGAGCAAATGCGACGCGTAATTCTGCGCGTCGCGCGTGGCGAATTGACAGAGGTGGAAGAAATTGCACGAGCATTGCGAGGGTACTAGCGTGGGAGACCACAAGGCACGAGCGGAAGTTGCCCGGCTCGTCAATTCACTCGGCTTGGGAGCCACAGGGCCCGCTTGGGTTGGATGTGACGCCGTCTGGAGCATCCTCGAGAAGATAGCGGATGAGCGGGCGACGGTAGTGATCAAAATCGACGGGCAGCGCGACGGGCCCGACGACAACGGGCGCTATACAGTACTTATTTCTGGAGGTCTGTTAAGGGACGACTTCTGTCGGGTAGATTCAGAAGTGCTGGAGGACGGGCTAGCGCGTTCGATCCTTCAGTACTCCAGCAAGTGTTGGCGCTAAGGATCACACCCACACCTACTTCAGCATCTTCGGGCGCCTGGTGAGCCCCGATCCCTTAGCGGCGCGGGAAGCGTCGGCCATCGTCGCACAACCCTCGCACGAACTGTCTTGGCTCGGGGGTATCGCGGTTGGGTTTTTCGGCTGGCAGCGTTGGGAGCGAAAGACGCGCCGAGAGTTGCTGGCCGAGCGCGCTCTTGAACGAGCGTTTGGCGAGGAGCCGGCGAGCCCGGATGCGCGGATGATTGCGGCGACGCGCGTGATGAGCGAGAATGCGCGCGTCGAAAACCAAGACACCTTGTGGGAAGAATCCGCCGTGGAAGAGTGGCTGCACCCCACCACTGATTGGAGTTCCGCTCGCGAATCCTGTCACGGCGCTGCGGCCGTCTCGGACCACGGAACGAACTTAAGGGGACGAACGAACTTAAGGGGACGGGAGTCGTTTTATTGACTCCCGTCCCCTTTATTTCAGCCCGTCCCCTTTATTTCAGCCCCTTTATTTCAGCCCGGGAATAGATAACGACATCCGCATCCGCGCCAAATCCGACGTCGTACGCACGGATGATGGTTTCGTCTGTTTAAGCAGGAATGCCGTGGATGTACTTATTTCGAACAGAATTGATGGAGTCAGGTTCGTTGACCTTCCTGAGCCGAATTATGTAATTGCTGAGGCTGCTTGCATCACAGAAATCGATCGTCGTGTCTGTGGGATTGAGTGCCACAGGGCTTGTAGTGTGTGCGGACGCTATGCCGAAACCGTTATGCTTCCGGCATTGTCGGCCATAAGAAGACCAGCAAGCCCAAAGACAATATTTGCACCTGATATTAACTTCGAAAACACAAAGGGGCGAGAGCGATGGTTTATCGTGTCTGACGATGTTCGAAAACTGTTTAAGTCAAATAAGTTAACCGGTATAGAGTATTTTCTCGCCTAGGCCGCCGGAGCGAAAGCGGGCCTCAATTGACAGGATTGGAAGTTCTCAGTTGCCGACGCAGTACAAGACCACCGACACCTGGCACTCCAGCCACAAGCGCGACTGGGGCCACGCTGGTTGAATCGGGATCACAGCAAGTGAGGGCGGGGGGGCCGGCGGGGACCGGCGGCTGGTGATTCGATCTGGCAAGAGGCCTACGACCATCAATGCCCAGGGTAAAGAGCAGCATGCGGGCCAGGCCCAGCGGAAAGTCACAAGCGATCAAACCGTGGCCGAGACCCGCAATCACAACGTGCAATGGATCGCCGCCACTCCCGGGCACACGCGCACGTTCTCGTCGCTGAAAACGGCCGGTCGCGGAGACAAGACGGTCACCCACTCGGATGTGCATAGCTCGGTCACGCTCAACGAAGATGGCTCGCAGGGTCCGGTCCAGACCACCGAGTCGGGAACCACCACGGAAGTCCCCTTCTGGAAGATCGACCACAAACAGATCGACGAAATCGACGACAAGACAAGTCCCGGCGAGCATCACTGGTATAAAACCGAGACCCACAGCGTGGAAGAGGGCAACCAGAACAACATTTCCGTCTGGGGCGTGCTGCTCTCCGCGGGCGTGCCCATGGCGGGCGCGGCCTTTGACCTCCTGACCCGCGATCAGCATTGGTGGGGCTACAACGAATACACCGGCAAGAGCGAGGCCAAGCTCACCACCGCCACGTCCCAGGTCATAGAGAGCTGGAACCACCACGACAAGGAAACGTGGGACCACCAGAGCCATACCCGCAGCACGTTCCTGGGCGTCATCACCTCGCGGACGTGGGAAATCTCCCACCGCCACGACGAGGATTATTCCGGAACCTACGACCGCCAGGATACCCCTACTCCCGGCGACTACGCCCATGGCTGGGGCAACGCCTCCGGCAACGCCCACCGTCACACCAGCGAACGGACAATCTCCGCCGACTGGAACTAGTCCTATTGGAGGCGCCCGAAGGGGTGGATCTGGCGGCCTTCCTTTCTCTCGGATGGCCGGCTGAGGGCAAAGCCTACGCTGCCGGCGATCCGCACGCTCGGCGGCGGGGCGGCAAGGTGACGCCCGAGACGATCAAGAAGGCGATCGTCACGCTCGGCACGATGTGGAACTGGGGGTTAAGACCGGCCAGTTGCAGGGCCGATTTCCGAACGCCGGGCTCACCGCAAAGCCGCCGACTTCCGAGTCGCCGCAGTCGCGCAAGTAGCGGAGCTTGGCCCACGCGGCAGGCGCAAATCGCAGGCACGGTTCCCGACCCGTATCGAACCGGAACATTGCGGCGCACCACCTCAGGGCGAAAGGCAATCGGCGCGGCGAATTTGTTGGCGCAACACCTCGGCGAAGTAGGCCTCGTCTTTCATCGAGCCGCGGACTTTCGTTAACCAGTTTGTCTTCGGCTCTGGCGAGCCGCCTTACTTCAACGTCGCCACATCTTTTCCCAGCAGCGACAGCCGTTCTTCGATCGCCATGGGTACTCTCCGCGGGTGTACGCCCTTCCTATCCGCATTATACAATACGCATCGCCCACGCCGGACTTGCTCCCAAACCTTTGGGTTGATGCCGATGTCTCAGTTTCATCTTGCCGATCGGATGGCTCATTTCGATAGCTCGGGCATCCGCAAGGTGTTCGATCTGGCGGCCAAGCTTGCTAACCCCATTAATCTTTCGATCGGGCAGCCGCACTTCGAGGTTCCTGCGCCGATCCGTCAGGCGGCCATTGATGCCATTCAGAGCAATAAGAATGGCTACGCTCTTACGCAGGGCATGCCGGCGCTGCGGGAAAAGCTGCAAACGGAGATTAGCGGGACTTACGGCGATGCAGGTCGCCGCGTGTTTGTGACCAGCGGCACTAGCGGCGGGCTGGTGCTGGCCGTGCTGGCCACGCTCAACCCGGGGGACGAAGTGATCGTGTTCGATCCCTACTTCGTCATGTATCGCTCGCTGGTGGCGCTGGCCGGAGCGAAGTGCGTGTTCGTCGATACGTACCCACACTTTCAGATCGATGTGAACCGCGTGCGGGACGCCATTACGCCGCGCACGCGCATGATCTTGTTCAACAGCCCGGCCAATCCCACGGGCATTGTGGCCGGCGAGCAGCAGATTCGCGACCTGTCGCAACTGGCGGCCGAGCGTGATCTGGTGCTGGTGAGCGATGAGTTGTACCGCGAGTTCTGCTACGAGCCGTTCGTCTCGCCGGCGAAGTTCAACCCGCAGACCCTGGTGATCGACGGCTTCAGCAAGACCTACGGCATCACCGGCTGGCGCGTGGGCTACGCGCACGGCCCAGCCGAGATCATCGAAGCCATGACGCGCCTGCAGCAGTACACGTTCGTGTGCGCCCCGACGCCGTTTCAGTTTGCGGGCGTGGCGGCCTTGGAGGTCGACATGAGCGCCCACATCGCCGATTACCGCCGCAAACGGGACCGGATTGTCGACGCCCTGAGCGCCGATTACGAGATCGTGAAGCCGGGCGGCGCATTCTACATTTTTCCCCGCGCGCCGTGGGGCAGCGGGAGCGAGTTCGTGGCCCGCGCCATCGAGAACGAGCTGTTGATCATCCCCGGCAACATCTTTAGCCATCAAGACACGCACTTCCGCCTGTCTTACGCGGCCGAAGATAGCGTCATCGAGCGCGGGATCGAAGTATTGCACCGTTTGGCCCGTCCACGATGAGCGTGGGCAACTGGGCCACGGATTCGAGTACGAACTCGGCGCCGGCCTGACGGAATTGGGACTCGATCGAGGCGAGGCGTGCGCGCAGCTCTGTGGCGGGCAACGCGGCGGTCTCGTCGACGGAAAGGCCCAGCGCGTTGCCGGTGCGGGTCACAGCCACGGTGATCGCGCTGGCATGGCGGCCCGCCTGAATGCCCACGGGC
>JBGTDH010000750.1:0-16205 GCA_041748435.1 Pirellulales bacterium | reverse complement strand
GAGCTCGTCAGCTCGCCTTTGAACCAAGCGAAGGCCGCCTGCACGTCGGCCTCATTCGGGCGCGGCGTGTGGATTAACGAACTCATTCATTCATGCGAACAGCGGGGCCAGCGGGCGTCCGAGTTGCACACGCTCGAGCGTTTTGCCGGAGATGGAAGTATCGAGGCGCATCTGGCCGTAATCGAACAGGGTGTGCAGGATGGTGGCGTGCAGATCGGGAATGGTCAGGGGATCGTCGGCCGGCACGCCGCCCCGGGGATCGGATTGGCCGACCACCTGCCCGTGCCGCAAGCCGCCGCCGGCGAAGACCAGCGGGCAGATTCCCGGCCAGTGATGCCGGCCGAGGTTCTTATCGAGACTAGGCGTGCGGCCGAACTCGCCGGTGATGACCAGCAGAATCTTGTCGCTCAGACCGCGCTCTTGAGTGTCGCGCAGGAACGCGGCCACGGCGTGATCAAGCGGCGGGGCCAACACGCTCATCCCTTCGGGAATGTTGGGGATGTTGGTGCGGGCGTGGAAGTCCCAATTCGAGTGGATCACGGTGACGAAGCCGGCGCCAGCTTCGCACAGCCTCCGCGCCAAGAGCAACTGCCGGCCCAGCGACATTCCGATCGAAGGGCCATCCCGCTCGAACTTCGATTGAGCATTGCAGCGATAGTTGCGGAAGTGCTCGGTATCGTAGGCAGCCAGCGTGCGCGGATCTTCCCGCGAGAGATCCAATGCCTGACGGACCGCGCCGCCGCGCAGCAACTCCACCGCTTGCTGCGTGTAACTGTCCAGGCCATCGAGCTGATGATCGCGGTCGAGCGCGCGATTCAAGCCATCGAGCTGCCGCAGCAGATTGAGCCGGGCATCGAGCTGCAAGTCGGGGACACGCGGCTCGAGATCGTCCAGGAACGGGTTATCGACCGGTTCTTTCTTTTTATTCGCCTGCCCGCTGGGCTTCCTACCGTTCTGGCGATCCGTTCCTTCGGCCATTTCCACTTCAGTCTCAAACGGCGCGAAGGACGAACCCAGCCAGGCCGGCTGCGCGCCTTCCACCACCGATTCGAAGGAACCGGCGAAGCCCACGCCTTTCTCGCCGTGCCGGGTGGTGGGGGGCACCAGTGCATGGCGCGGCATGCCGGTCCGCGGATGAATGGCGCCGGCCAACCGCGAGCACAGCGCTCCCAAGCCTGGCTCGGTGATCGGCTTGCCGTCTTTGACCGTGAGATCGGCCGTGAGCAGTTGCTTGTGGGCGCCGTTGTGCTCCGCGTGATTTGTCTGAAACGATCGCACGATGCTCAAACGATCCGCCAGGTCGGCCAGTTGCGGAAAGTACGAGGCAAACCGCACGCCCGGCAGCCGCGTGGCAATGTGCCCCGCGATGCTGGTCGAGCTTCCCGGCCCTTCCGGCTTGGGATCGAACGTCTCATACTGGCTCGGCCCGCCACCCAGGAACAGCAGGATCACCGATTTGTCACGCACGTAAGACCGCCGCAATTCCGCTGCTGCGGCCGTTCGCCGCAAGATCCCCGGCAACGTCAGTCCTCCGAGTCCTAGCGCCCCTACGCGCAGAAAGGCGCGGCGGTGCAGACCATCGCACAGCGGCCTGGATGATTGGGTGGCAATGTTCAGCATGTCACCTCCATTGGGCGGCGGGATCGCCGTTGAATAGCGATTGCTGATGTTGAATGTTGAAGTGAGTGAAGACAATTACTCCGACTTGGCAAATCAGCAGTCGACAATCAGCACTCGTCAGGCTCTGTTTTGCTCTATGCCAGCAACTCGGTAATCGGTCCCGTGCTTTCCTTGAACGACTTCACCGGGCAGCCGAGTTGCTGCAGGATGGTGAGATATAAATCGGACGCAGGCTTCGTGCCGCCTTTCCATTTCAGGTGCTGACCATGCTGGAAGCCGAGTTGGCGACCGCCGGCCAGCAGCATCGGGAAACTGCCGCCGGAATGGCTGCTGATCTGCGAGCCGCCCAGCAGCAGCACCGTGTGATCCAGCAGCGTGCCCTCGTGGGCCTGAATCGATTGCAGTTTGTCCATCAGGCGGGCCAAGCAGGCGCAGAGCATGCGATCCCGCTGGCCGAGCACCTTTACATCCGGGTTGTCGGCCCCGCGGTTGCCTGAGCCTTTGTGATGCACATCGTGCGCGCCGCGAACGGGCGCGCCTTCGAGTTGCGCCCAATCCTTGTAGTCTTCGTAATTCGGGCCCCCTTCGCCGCCGAGATTCTGCGTCACGACACGGGTCATATCGGTCTGGAAGGCCAGTGCAATCAGGTCCATCATCAGCTCGATGTGCTCCTGCATGCGATTCTTGCCCTGTGGCGCTAGACGCACGCCATGCTCGTCGAACTCCGGGCGGCCGCGCTGAAGAATGCTGTCTTTATCCAACAGCCGCCGCTCGACCTCGCGGACCGATTCCAGGTATTGATTGAGCCGCTGCTGATCGGCGATTCCTATTCGGCGGCGGAAGTCGTCCGCTTCTTCCAAGGCCGTGTCAAGAATGCTGCGATCCAGTGCCAAGCGAGCTTGTGCTTGCCTCAATTGCGACCGATCCGCCGGCGGGAAAAGCCGCTCGAAGACGGTTCGGTAATTGCCGATAGCGGGAATGTCGGCCCCCATCGCGTTCCGGGAGAGCGTGCGGGTGCCCACGCCATCTTCGAACGACAACGCCAGCGACGGCACATAGGTCGGCCCGATGCGCTGCGCCGCCACCTGATCCATCGAAACGGTGTTGGTAATGGTCCCTGGCGTGATCTTGATGTTCGTGCCAGTGAGCCAGTTGTAGGGATGCTCGTGCCCGCTGATGCGTCCTTGAATGTGCAGCAGGCTTGTCAGCACCGAGAAGTTCTCCCGTTGATGGGCCAGCGGCTGATGCGATGGGGAAAGCGCATAGTTGCGACCCTCATCGGCCGGATACCAGTTGTAATGGTTGATTGCGCCCGGAATGTAGAAGCACGCCAATCGCGATGGATCGCTTTTGCCCGCGGCCGCGGCGACCGTCTTGCTGCCCATCGACTCCAGCCACGGCAGCGCGATCATGGCGCCCATGCCGTGCAGGACGGCCCGTCGGCTGACCGCACGCGTTTTCAAGTTCATCTCGATCCCTTCAAGTGCGAATGGAATAGCTATCTCTCGACAAACGCCCGCGATCGGACCAGCGATCTGAGCAGGTCCATGAGCGGGTACTCTTGGTGTTGCTGCTCGGCGAGGATGTTGCGGACTTCCGTCATGTCGGCGATGTCGGGCTTGCGGCCGGTGCCGTAGAGCAGCAGGCTCTTGAGCAGTCCGCGAGTTACATCGGACGTGTAATGCCGCACGAGCAACACCTTGAACTCGGCGAACGTGGAAAACTCCTCGCCGCGCGGCAAGCAGCCGAGCGTATCCACGGGGCGCGTGGCGCCGACGCCGGACCAGGCAATCTTTCCATCCAGTTCGCTCATCACGTAATGGTCGTGCTCCACGTCGCGCCAACGGCCGCTGAGGTCGAAGTTCTGGAACGCGAAGCCCAGGGGATCGATATTCCTGTGGCACACGGCGCAACGCGCGTCTTCCTGATGCTGCTTCAGCAATTGCTTGAATGTCTTACCGTGGTTCTGGGCTTCCGAAGGCGTGAGCTCCGGCACCTCCAGCGGGGGCGGAGGCGGCGGATCGTCCAGAATGTGCCGCAACGCCCAGGCGCCGCGGTAGATCACCCAGTTCTCCCCCATCCAGCACAGCATCGATTGAATGCCGGCGTGACCCAGAATGCCGCCGCCGCGCGGATCGTCCGGGCGGAGCACGACCTTGCGCAGCTCGCCCCCCTCGAGGCCCTCGTAGCCGTAGTGCCGGGCCAGAATGTCGTTCCGCATGGCCCATTCGCTGGAGAGCAGCTCCCGCGCGGGCCGGTTCTCTGTGAGCAATGCACGCACGTATGCGATCGTCTCTTCGTGCATCGAGGCTTTCAGATAGCGGCCGAACCGAAAGTCCTGCTTCTGGATATGATCCATGGCGACGGTGATGGGCTGGCCCATCTCCAGCCATTGTGTAACGAACGGACGCAAGAAGGCGTCGCTGCGCGGATCCGCCAGCAAGCGATCGACTTGGACATCGAGCACCGCGGCATCGCGCAGGTTTCCTTGAGTGGCCAGTTGTCGCAACTCTGCATCGGGCGGAGCGCCCCACAGCATGAAACTCAGTCGGGATGCCAAGGCGAGCTGCGTGGTGACAGTATCGGAATCTGCCGGTGACGACAGGTAGCGGAATGAGCCGCTGAGCAACACCGATTGGAACGCTGCCCGCAGAGCATCGTCGAAGGAGAGGCCTTGCGTGCGGAGCTTCTCGTACAACGCCAGAAAGCGGTCTTGCTCCGCTACACGGACCGGCCGACGCCAAGCTCGTTCGATCCACAGCGAAAGCAACTTCTTTGCGCTGGCCGTGTCGTCGACGACTTCGCCTGCGTTACGGGTCCATTCCGCGGGGGGCCAGGCGGCGCGGTAGTCGAGCTCAATTTCGATGCCGTGTAGCACCACATACGGCACGGGCACCGCCTCGGGCTTTGTTTGCTTGCGATCGTACAGCGGACGGAACAAGCCCATGCCGCCGGGAATGTCGAGCTCAGCCTTGCTCTTTTCGTCGTTCTCGAAGCCGGGGATGGCGTACGGCATCTCCACGCGGCCGGAGAGCGTGATGCCCAGGCCCTTGGCGTCGATTGCCACGTCGGCCAATTGCACCTGATACTCCAACGTGCGCGGAACGTCGGGCGAGTTGATGATCTCGACGAAATCGAGGTCTTTGCCGCCGATCTCGACCCACAGGCGCGGATTGGGCACGCCGTCGATAAACTTCTTGGCCGAGACCGCAACCTTCAGCCGCAGCACGCCCAGGTTTCCATCGGCCGGCGGAGGCACGCGAATCGTCAGGCCACCCTTTTCGCCTACCCACTTGGGCTTGAGCAACAGTCCTGTGCCGGGAAAGCCAGCGGTGTCGCCATTATTGACGGAGACGCCCTCGCTCTTATAGCGATCGAATGCCTGCCGCACATCCTTGGCCTGTTGGAGATCGGCTGAGTAGACCTTGCCAGCGGCTGGCTCAAGAAAGCGAATGCCCTCGACCGCGCGGCGCGTGACCTGCATGATCTGTGCCACGGAATCGGCCGCGTCTTGCAGCCCTTCGGCTCCCGTGTCGAAGCCGTTCACTTTGCCATCGCCCGGAAGCGCGTCGGTGTAATCGACCGTCAGCCCGGTGAGATCGCGCAATGTCGCGGAGAGCTCGCGACGATTCAACCGACGCGTGCCGCCGGTGGCCAGCGCCATTTGATGTTGCTCGATCCAGGCGAGCACCTGCCCCTTCTCTGCCGCGTCCGGTTGCGGCCGACCTCTAGGAGGCATCTCGCCGGTGGCAAGCTGCTGATGGATCAAGGTCCACAGATGGCGATCTTCGGCCCGCAGGCCGGTGAGTTGATCGTAGCGGAGTTGCGACTGCTGCTCCTTCGGCCCGTGGCAATCGTAACAATGCCGCCCCAGAAACGGCCGCACGATCTGCTGGAAGGCGTCGTTGCCGCGGGCCGACGAAACCACGAAGGCAGTCAGCAGCGTCAGCGGTAGTGTCGTTCGAATTGCCATGTGATTCGCTTAGGGCAACTCCCAGATCTTCAACACGCGGCGGCTGCCGGCGGCAATGGTTTTGCCATCCGGAGAGAAGGCGACACAGGTCACGGGCGCGGCGGGGCCGCGTAGAGTCCACAATTCCTGGCCGCTGCGGGCATCCCAGACTTTCACGCTCCGGTCTTCGCTGGCCGAGGCGATGCGCGAGCCGTCGGGGCTGCATGCCAGCGAAGAGACGTCTTCCGTGTGGCCGTGCAGAGTGAGCAGCTCGGCCCCGGTGCGCGAGTCCCAGATGCGGAGCGTGTCGTCCCAGCTTCCGGAGACGATGCGTTTCCCGTCGGGCAACACGGCGACGGCGGTAATGGATTCTTCATGACCGCGGAGTGTAAGCAACTCATGGCCGCTCTCCGTGTCCCAGATTTTCAGAGAATTCTCGCCATCGCCCGAGACGAGCCAACGCCCGTCGGGACTGAAGGCCACGCACGTGACATCGTAGTCGTCGCCTTGTCGCAGCATCCACAACGGCTTGATCGACTTCGCATCAAAGACTCGCAGCGTATCGTCACCGCTGCCGGTGGCGATCCGACCGCCATCCGGACTGAAGGCGAGGCTGGTGATGTTCTCTCGGTGCGCTCGCTGGGCCTGCACGTGCTTGCCGGTGACGGCATCCCAGACGTGCAGCGTTCCATCCCAACTCCCGGAGACGACCCGCCGCCCGTCGGGAGTGAAGGCCACAGCCGTCACGGCCGATACCGTGTCGCGCGCGGTCCACTGTTCCTGGTTGGTGGCCGCATCCCAAAGTTTGAGCCGCTCGCCATCGCCCCCGGTGGCGATCTGCTTGCCATCGGGGCTGAAGGCGACGCACGCCACCCAGCCGTTGTGTGCCGGCCACATGCGGGACAATGGCTCGCCTGCCGCCACGGCGGTCGCTGCGAACAGCAACAGCATCGGGAGTGTGCAGCGCAGCGCGATCAAGGCAGCTCCCACACGGCAGTATCTTGTCCGGAGGTGGCCAGCAGGCGGCCATCGGGGGCAAAGGCGATTTGCTCGGCGCCGCCGCGGCCGGTTTCAATCAGCAGCGTCGAGCGACCGTCGGGAATCGACCAGAATCGCACGGTGCGGTCTGCCAGGCCCACCGCCAGTTGCCGGCTATCGGGAGAGAACACCAGCGAACGGGCCGCCGGTCCCTCGGGCAGCCAGGTGGCGGCCAACGCATTGCTCTCCAAAGACCATAGTTGAATTCCCAGTCCCGCCGAGTAAGCGGCCAACCAACGCTCATCGGGAGAGAGGGCCAGTTGGCGGATATACTCCGTGCCCATGCGTTGCCGCCAGCGTTCGAGGCCCGTGTCGACCTCCTCGACGTGCATCCAGCCGATGCGCGTGCCCAGGGCCACGAGCGCGCCGGAGCGGGAGAACGTGGCGGACCAAGTGTCGTTCTTGCCATCAGCATCCCGCACCAATTCCGGCAATCCGCCTTCTGCTAGAGCGTCGTCCGGCAGCCGCCAGAGGCGGACCTTGGGCTGCCAGCCGTTGCCCAAGGTGATGCCGCAAAGGCGGCCATCGGCGGAGATCGCACGCAGGGGACCGACATCCCCGGCCAGTTGCAGCGGCTGCTGTCGCCCCTCGACCAGATTCCAGGCAGACGCTTGGCTGCGAGTGCTCAACGCGACCAGCCGTTGGTCTGCGTAGGAGAACGCCAGCCGCGCGGGAACGTCGGCGGAGGGCCATTCGGCCTGCACATCGCCGGTGCCGCAATCCAGGATCAGCAAGCCATTGGAGCGCAGCCCTACGGCTATTTGAGCGCCGCTGGCAGACATGGCCAGGGCATTGCCCGTCTTGCTCCGCGACCAGAGGGGCGCGACGAGCGTGGGGGGGAGCGGTTGAATGGCCACGTCGGCGGGAGTCTCGTCGACCACGAAATACGCCCCCTTGGCGACTTCCACCGTCCGGCCATCGACGCGATGACGGAAGGCCACGTTGCCCTCTTCCATTTCAATGCGCGTGCGCTCGACGCCGGTTGCCAGTCGGAACCGCGTCCCCAGCACGCGGGCCTCCCCTTGCGGCGTGGCCACAATCATCGGCAGCCCAGCCGGCTGGGGGCGAACGTCCAAGTGCATGCTTCCCTCAAGCAGTTTCAGACGCTTCTGCATGCCGGAATCGGAGACCACTAGCAGCTTCGAAGGACCGAACAATTCGACCGTGGTGCCATCCGGAAAGGCCAGCAAGGCGTGATCGTCCTCGTGGGCGACAACAGTGTCTCCCCATTGCACGGAGCGCGAGGCCGCGGAGTGGGATACGTTCGCACCGTCCAGCACTTCCACACGTTCCGAAAAACCCGCCAACAGGGGTGCATTGGCAAATGGGCGATGATCTACCGATTGCCACCACACAATGCCGGTCGCGGCGGCCAGAATCGGCAGACAGCATGCCAAGCCGAGGCCAATGCGGCGCCACGAGCGCTGCGCCGCCCAGGCTGGCTGCGGCAATTCGGCGATGGCGTGCATTACGGTGCGCTCTAAGTAATCCACCTGGGATTGCTCGAGCTGGGCCACGATGACCTCGGAAACATCAGGTGCCGGCGACAGGCCGCGCAGGGCCGACTCCATGCGCAGCAGCCCGAGATGCTGCTTTCTCGCCGCCGGCTGCTGATCGCACAGGCTCGCTAGGCATGCCTCATCTTCGGCAGACAGGCGACCTTCCAGCCAGCGATGGGTCAGCTCGTCAATCTGTTCCACGGAACTAACCCTCTTGTTCACGTCCGCGCCAGCCGGCGCTCGATGCATTCCCGCAGCACGCCACGCACGCGGGAGAGCAGCTTCTCCACCGCGTCGCGCGTGGTTTGCAGCGTGGCGGCAATCTCGTCGAACGATTGGCTCTGTTCGTAGCGCCAAGCCACAACTTTAGCCGATCGTTCCGGCAGTTCGCTGCGGCAGGAAGCCAATGCCTCCAGGTATCGGACCTCGTCTCGCTCGGCAGCTAACCCATCCTTCCAGCGCATTTCCAATTGCTGGCGATAGACTTCCAACCGGTTCGACTCACGCGCCAGCCGCCGCATCTCCTGACGCACGCAGTTGCGGGCTATGGCTTTGATCCACAACTCATAATCCCGCCCCAGCTGATACTGATCCAGGTGCAGGTAGGCGTTCACAAATACCTGCTGCAGCACCTCGCGGGACTGCTCGAAATCTTGCAGCAAAGCGGCCACGACCCGCCACACCGGCTGCTCGTAGCGGCGGATCAGCTCGGCATAGCATTCGGTTTCCCCACCACGAATGCGCCTTACCAGCAAGTCGGTTTCCTCGGTACTCATGGTATTCAACAGTATGCCACAGGGAGTACGTTGCTGACGGGGAAACGGGGGTGCGGGCACGCCGCGATGCAGGAGAACCAAGCCGAAACGCATGGCGACTTTGTTTTCAGTGTTTTCTAGAATCGAAGTCAGACTCTTGGGGTGGTGGCATATTGAGGTCAGGAAAAAAGTGTCACTCCAGGGGTCGACTGCTTTCAGTTACCACCATCGAGGCAGCTTGGGAAATTTGCACTTGATGGGGCGTTTAGATGTCGGCATGTTTTCTTGGGAAATCGAACCTTCGCCGCGTATTTCTGTCCACGCGTTCTAGCGTAGATGGCGTTTGTGTCGAGGTCTTCGGCCCGACTTCTGTGCATGGTGTTGAGCCTTGTTCGGGCGCGACTATGGTCTGATGCTGTCTAATCAAGAGGAAGACGATGAACCGCTCTCGCGTGGGTTTTACGCTCGTGGAATTGCTTGTGGTGATAGCAATCATCGGCATTTTGATCGCCCTGCTCTTGCCAGCCGTGCAGGCGGCGAGGGAGTCCGCCCGCCGGACGCAATGCAAGAATAATCTCAAGCAGATCGGCTTGGCGGTTCACAACTACGACGACGTGTTCAAAGTGCTGCCCCCGTGCCACGTCTACAACGGCCAAAACGCGCAGCAGGAAGCCACCGTATGGTGCTTCCTGTTGCGATTCATCGAAAAGGACCATATTTGGGACATCGCTCCCGATAAGGCCGTGGCCAACTCCGGCAACTGGAACGCCATCGCGTTATCAACGACGCTGTCTTTTCTGGTTTGTCCCAGCCGGCATATGAAAGACTCTCCGGCCATCGTCGATTATTGCGGCTTCTTGGACCCCATCATTCGCGATGCAGCCAACAACATCGTCTCCGAGAATCGACCGGTGTTTTCCTCGCACCAAAATAGCGTGCCGAGCATCACGCATCCGACTACGCAAACGAGGAACATGAGGAAGATTACGATCAGCCAGATTGCCAATCTGGATGGAACGAACAATACGATCATGTTTGCCCACAAAGGGATGGACCCCCGCGACTACGAGCAGCCGGCCCGCAACATGGGTCACAACACGTACTGGAGTGGCGCCACGAGTTTTGGTCATGCTGCCAGCGAAGTGGGTTTCGCTCGCTTGATGAGTTCTCCGCAGAGAGACTTTGTCGATCCCACTCCCGACGCGGTCTATGCAGCCTCCGGTTGTGCCCCCATGTCGAACAATTCCCAGGCCGCTTCGCAGAACAACTGCCGGCAGAGCAATCAGATTACTGGCTCGCCCCATCCCGGTGCCATGCCCGTGGTATGGTGCGATGGCTCGGTCCGCGAGATCCGTTATGGCCTTCCGCAACCGCTATACGAAACAATGCTCTTCTGGCGGGATGGCAAACCAGTGGGGATTGGCTGGGTTCAATAATGAAACGACACGTCGGATGCGACGTTCTCTTCTTACTACCATCTATGTTCGTGATTCTGGCGGGCTGTGAAAGCACGCCCGATGATGTGGTCACGCCCGATGGCACGGTGGTGCAGGCGCGCCTGAAGTCCGCGCACTGGCTGTACAACACTTTTCACGCCAAACGGCAGAAATCGCCCGAAAACGCGGCGCAGCTGCAACAGTTTGGCCTGGAGCTTCCGACCGCGGAGGGCGGGCCCGTCTCGCTGACCGACCCCTTTCTCACGTCGGCCCGCGATAAGAAAGTGATCGCCGTGCGCTACGGGCTGGATTTGTCCAAGGCTACGCCGCAGACAATCCTTGCGCACGAGCAGGACGGTTTCAAGGGCCGCCGCTTTGTGGTCTACGCCCTTTCCGGCACGATCGAAGAGGTCGACGAGGCCATTTTCCAAGACGGCGTGAAGTAGACCGTAACTCCGTGGCGTTGAACTCTCGCCTCCACCCAATCATTTGCCATCGGCGGACGGCAGCGGGGCGATCGTGATTACGGTACGAGTCTCTTGGCTCGCGGTCGGGCAAGTGGTGCAGCCGCCGCAGCCGCGGATTGGCTGGAAGAAGAGTCGCCACACGCGATGCAGTAGAAAAGCGGTGGCCAGGATGACGGCGATCAGGGCGATTGCATCTTGCAAGGAATGCATCAGGCGCTCCCGGACATGAATAACATGCCGACCTGGTATGTAACCAGCGCGGCCACGTAGGCCAGGCCCGTCATGTAGACGAACGTGAACAGGGGCCAGCCCCAACTGTTGGTCTCGCGCTTGATGATCACCAGCGTCGAGGCGCACTGCGCACAAAGGGCGAAGAACACCATGATCGACAGCGCCACGGGAATATTGTAGACGGGCCGATTAGTGCCTTCCCAGGTGGCCTTTTGCAGGGCGTGCCGCAAGTCTTCCGATTCCTCGTCCACCTCACCCCCGAGGTTGTAGATGATGCCCAGCGTGGCCACGACCACTTCCCGCGCCGGGAACGAAGCCAAGGCTGCCGCGCCGATACGCCAATCCCAGCCCAGCGGCCGAACGACCGGTTCGATCACGCGGCCCGCGCGGCCCAAGTAGCTCTGACGTTGATATGCGCCAGCGAGCGCCTCTTCGGTCGTAAGCTGCTCCAACTGGCTCTGCAACTCCTCCGTTCGCGCGGGATCAAGCCCCGGATGAGCGAGTTGCTGCTCGACTTCCTGCTGTTGATGTCGCAAATCGGCCTGCGCGGCGGCCGGGTCGTGCGGATAGTAAAGCGTCGCCCAGACGACGATCGAGACCGCGAAGATCAGCGTGCCGGCGCGACGCAAGAACGCCCAGCCGCGCTCCAGCATGCGATGCAGCACCAGCGCGGGCGAAGGAAACTTGTACGAGGGCAGCTCCATTACAAATGGCGGCGTGGGACCCTTCAGCAACGTCCGCTTGAGCAGCCATGCCATGCCGATGGCCGCCACGATGCCCACCAGATACATGGCGAACATCGTCAGTCCGCGAAGATTCAAGAGGCCGCCAAGCCAGGAATGATCGGGGATGAACGCGGCAATGAGAATGGTATACACCGGCAGGCGGGCACTGCAGCTCATCAAGGGGGCCACGAGAATCGTCGTCAATCGGTCACGGCGGTTCTCGATCACGCGCGCGGCCATCACGCCGGGTATGGCGCAGGCAAACGAGCTTAAGAGCGGAATGAAACTCTTACCGCTGAGGCCCACGCGCACCATGAGCTTATCCATCAAGTAGGCCGCGCGGGCCATGTAGCCGCAATCTTCCAGCAGGGCAATGAAGAAGAACAGCATCAGGATTTGCGGCAAGAAGATCACGACGCCGCCGACGCCCGCGATGACGCCATCGACCAGCAGGCTGCGCAGCGCGCCTTCGGCCAGACGCGCTTCGACCTGCGAGCCGAGCCAGCCGAAGAACGAGTCGATCCAAGTCATCGGCCCCAGATCGGCCCACAGAAAGATTGATTGAAACACGAACAGCATGGCGAGCGCAAAACACAGCGTGCCCCACAGCTTGTGCGTCAGAACGCGATCGATGCGGTCGGTCCAAGAGACGGGACGCTCCGCCGGGCGCTTGATCACGCCTTCCAACGCGCGGGCGACCCACTCGTAGCGGCTCATAGCTTCGATGGCGGGAACAGGACAGCCTGCCTCGGCTAATCGCAAGCGGGCGTGGAGTAGATGATCGTGCAATCCCTCCGCGTGGGCCTCGTGTTCCAGGTAGCCGGTCGTATCGAGCAACAGCCGCTCGACGAGGTAACGCGGCAAGCGGTCGGACTCCTCGGACTGCTCCGCGAAATGAGACTCAATCCGTCGCACCTCCTCCTGGAAAGCGACCGGAAAGGGACTCTCGGGGATTCTCACAACTTGCTCAGTGGCTCGGCACAGGGCTGCCTTGAGTTCGTCCACACCCTGTTTGCGATGCGCCTGCAACTCGATCACCGGAACGCCCAATTGATCGCGCAGCCGCTGCACATCGAGCGTGAGACCGCGCTGGCGCGCCATATCGACCATGTTCAGCGCAAGGATTGTAGGCAGCCCCAACTCCAGCACCTGGCTGACCAGGTACAGGTTGCGCTCCAGATTGCTCGCATCGACGATGCACAGCACGGCATCGGGCGCGGGACAATCTGCACGGCGAGCCAGCAGCACATCGACCGCCACCATCTCATCCGGCGAACGCGGCGCAAGACTGTAGGTGCCTGGCAGATCGATCAATTCGAACTGCACGCTCCCCTGCGTCATGCGGCCGGTCTTCTTTTCCACCGTCACGCCCGGATAATTCCCCACACGCTGCCGCACCCCGGCCAGCGCATTGAATAGCGTCGACTTGCCCGTGTTCGGGTTGCCGATCAGAGCGACGGTGATGGTCGATTTGGCGGTGGCGGGCATTTGTATTTGTTGGTAGTCAGTTGTCAGTAGTTCGTAGTCAGTCGACTACTACGGACTACTGACTGATCTCAACCCTTTCCGCTTCGCTCTTCCGTACGGACAGCCGATATCCACGCACTTCGAACTCCAAGGGATCTCCCAGCGGAGCCCGGCCTAAGCATGTCACCGTCACGCCAGGCGTAAGACCCATCTCCAGAAGACGCAGGCTGATCTCATCGGTCCCGCCGACGCGCACCACGCGGGCTTGCTGGCCCACGTCCAGATCGGCCAAGCGATTCACGGCGGCAACCTCACGAGATGGTACGGCCTTAGCCGGCGCGAACGGTGGGAACGGTAGGGAGGACGAGTACGCGCGTCAACTCATCGGCCCGAAAGCACAGCTTGTTGGCCCCCAGCCGCAAGATGCACGGGCTGCCGGATTGCACCATCTCAATGGTGGCGCCGCGCAGCAGCCCCAATTCTTCCAGCCGCTGAATCTGCTCCGATCGCCCCAAAATCTGGCTGACTTGCGCCGTCTGGCCCATTGCCAGCATAGTAAGCGGAACAAGATGGGGGACCATAATGATCTATGCCGTTTTGTTATTGAGACGCGTTCTCAACACTTTCCTCGATTCTAAGGGCAGAGCGAGTCGGAAGCAACGGCATTGAGAGATTCCCTCCAAAATGGCTGACGTTGACACACTGCCTTGGTCGCCGCAGAATCAGCCCCCACTTCTTCCGTCCGATGAATCGCGATGACAGCAACTAGGGAGCTTCGACGTGCGGGTCTGCGCCTGTGCGCTTGCGTCCTGATGGCGCTGCTAGCGTACGCGCCGTGTAGCGCTCAGAGCTTTTCTTCTCGGATTCGCTCCGGCTCCGGTCCGCCGCCGCTGCCGCGCATCGATTTGATCGATCGAGCGAGTGTCGACATCTTGCCGCTGACGTTCGTGCATCAGACCCCGGAAGCGGCGGCCGAGTATGGACCTCCTGTCGATTCCGGTCCGGCGAGCGCTTCTCACGCCGGCGGGTGCGGCTGCGCGGGCTGTCAGTCCGGAGGCGGCGAAGCATTTCCCGGATACGATCAACTAGGCTACACCTTGCACGGCGGCTGTCCGCCCGTGGTCATCAGCGAAGAATGGTGCCGCCGGCCTTTCTACTTCGATGTGTTCATCGGCGCCCTGTGGGGCGATGAACTGGTGAATGGCCAGATCGATCAGGAGATCAGCTTCCTGGCGGGCGGCCGTCTGGGCTGGGATCTGAACGGCGCCTGGGGCGTGGAAGCGCGTTTGGCCTGGTCGGAGGTGGGAATCTCCAATGTGGTGGGCCCCGTTGACAATCGGCAGGCGGAGTTGTTCCTCTGGGACGTGAGCCTGCTGCATTATTTCGGATCGCATCTCAAGCTGCGGCCGTATTGCGCGTTGGGCCTGGGCGCCGTCGACTGGGAATACACCGATATCAACGGCAACACCACCGATGAGAAGGTCTTTGGCGTGCCGGTGTCTCTCGGCCTGAAGCAACGCCTCGACGATTGGCTTGTGCTGCGCCTGGACCTGACCGACAACATTGCCTTTGGCAGCGGCACGCCCCTGGGCACGCAGCATAACCTCTCGATCACGGGCAACGTCGAGATCCGCTTCGGCGGCCCGCGCACCAGCTATTGGGCCTGGGCGCCGCGCAAACATTACTCCTGGTAACGCACGACCCTGGCCTTCACTCGTCTTGGTTTAGCGCGGGCCGGGACCCGCTTCGGGAGTAGTGCGACGCTTCTGAGCGAACAACCACTGCCAGGTTTCGGGAGATGCGTAGGTGCGGCTCCAACTGTTGTGGCCGACGCCCGCGTATTCCGTGTACTTCGGCGTGCCGCCAGCTCGCTTGAGGGACTCGACCATTTCTCGGCTGCGCTCAACCGGCACTGTCGTGTCGGCATCGCCATGGAATGCCCACAATGGAATGTCCTTGAACTTGGCAGCCTGCGTCACATCCCAACCGCCGCAGATCGGCATCGCGGCGGCGAATACTTGCGGGCTGGCGGCCAACGCGCCGTAGGTCCCGAAGCCGCCCATCGATTGGCCTGTGACATACACACGATGGGGATCAATCGGATGGTCCGCCATTACTTTATTTAGCGCCTCGAGAGCCAGAGGCAATTGTGGCTGCCCGCGAAGCCGCGCCAAATTGGCCGGAACCGCCCACACCCCCGCTCGCGTCGCGGCGGGGGCCAGGACGAAGCAAGGATGATCTTTGCGCAGGGCGTCGCTCCCCAGCACGCTGGCGGCCTCCGTGTTGCCGCCCCGTCCGTGCAGCGCCAGCACCAGCGGGTATTTTTTCTCCGGCTCAATCGTGGCGGGACGCATCAGCCAATAGCTGAGTTTTCCACTTTCCTTGCCGGTGAACTCGTGTTTTTGATAATGCGAATTCCGCGTCGGCGGCTGAACCTCGGTCTCCTGAGCGGCGACCGGTCGTGAGATCTGGGCCACGACAGCCAGCGAAATCCAGACCAGCGTGCCTCGGCAAAGCATGATGCGATCTTCCAAAGTTTGCCCTCCTCCCGAACCGCTCATCGTTGTTTCAGAAGCTCAAGACCCGCTTCCGCCCAACGTCCATCGTTGCATAGACGCCCCCTCAACCGCAAGTCACAACAATGACTCCCGTCTCGAATGCCATGAAGTTAGGCGGCCTCTTTTGGTTGCGGCCGAAGGCAGCCTTAGGAATGACACGACGGGGGTTATGCAGGCGTCCTCATAGCCGGCTTAAGACTGCTGCGGTCATCTCGGTCGTTGTCAGGCGGCCGCGAAGATCGGGAGTTCGCTGCGTAGGATCGGCCAGCACCTGCTCGACCGCGGCGCGAATGTGGGCCGCCGCCGACGCCGTCTCGGCGTGCGCCAGCCAATCGAGCATCATCGCCAGGGAGAGGATCGTGGCCAGCGGGTTGGCCAGTCCTTTGCCGGCGATGTCCGGCGCGGTGCCGTGTGCCGGCTGAAACACGCCGCATGCATCGCCTAAATCGGCAGACGG
>JBGTDH010000749.1:0-2626 GCA_041748435.1 Pirellulales bacterium | reverse complement strand
TGGTTTCGTGCCGAGAGGAAGCTCTCGTCCGGGATTGTGGAGGGGTTTAACAACAAGCTAAAACTGATCACCAGAAAATCGTATGGCTTCCGCACGCAAGAAGCCTACGAAACGGCCCTCTACCACAACCTCGGAGCCCTCCACCCACAGATTCTTCTGAAGAGGCCTATAAAAGTAGGCACGTCGCTGGTCCTACTCACCGGCACGATGCTCGCGCACGACCCCGCTACGGCGACAGGCGGCGCCGGCCATCCGTGGGGCGGCTAACAAGCCTCCGCGGCCGCTGCAACCGGGACTACCCTCCCAGGACGGTGAGCTATAGTTAGGTATGTTGAACCAACCTGCGCGCATTAATGAGCAGTGGTCCTTGTTGGGACTGGTGCATCGCCTGTCGGATGCCCTGGCCATCTTTGCCGCCACTCGGCTGGCCTGGCAGGCCGTAAATAGCGCCGGACCGGCCGCGGAGATCGATCTGCTGCTGCCCGCGGCTGCCCTTATTGTGCATTATCTCTCCGGCGAGCTGACGGGCTTGTACCGAAGTTGGCACGGCGTGAGCCTGGATCGTGAGCTGATGTGCGTGTGGGCCACGTGGGCCTACACCGTGCCCGCCGTGGCGCTGGTCACCTACATCTCCGGTCAAGGGGGTGTCGTGCCGCGGCGCGTGGCGGTGATTGGCGCGCTGATGGCGCCGCTGGCGATGTGCGTCACCCGCTGGCTCATTCGCACGGTGCAGCACACGCTGCGATCGCGGGGTTTCAATACCCGCGGCTTCGCCATTGTGGGCGTCACCGATCTGGGCTTCGAATTGGCCCGCAACATCGAGCGTTCGCCCCACATGGGTCTGCGGCTGGTGGGATTCTTCGATGATCGTCCCGCGGCCCGCACGCCGCAACTCCCGTCCGACGTGGGCTCGCACGTGGGCGATCTGAGCGAGCTGGTCGAGCAAGCCCGCCGCGGCGAAGTGAGCATCATCTACATTACGTTTCCCATGCGGGCCGAGCGGCGGATCAAGGAAGTGCTCAATCGCCTGGGCGATACCACTGCATCCGTGTATCTGGCCCCCGATTTCTTTGTGTACGAGTTGCTGCACAGCCGCTGGACCAACATCGGCGGGTTGCCGGTGGTCAGCGTGTTCGAGAATCCGTTCTACGGCGTCGATGGTCTGCTGAAGCGCCTGGCCGATGTCTGCCTGGCGTCGCTGTTTCTGCTGATTGCCGCCGTGCCGATGCTGCTGATTGCCCTGGCCATCAAGCTCACGTCACGGGGGCCGGTGTTCTTTCGCCAGGAGCGCTACGGGCTGGACGGCCGGCCGATTCTTGTCTGGAAGTTCCGCAGCATGCGCGTCTGCGAGCAAGGAGACGCCGTGGTGCAAGCCACGAAGAACGATTCCCGGTTGACGCCGATCGGCGGCCTGCTGCGGAAGACCTCGCTGGACGAAGTGCCGCAGTTGTTCAACGTGCTGGACGGCAGCATGTCCCTCGTGGGGCCACGGCCGCACGCCAGCACGCACAACGAGGCGTATCGCAAGATGATCCAGGGCTACATGCTGCGCCACAAGGTCAAGCCGGGCATCACGGGACTGGCGCAAGTCAACGGCTGGCGGGGCGAGACCGACACGCTCTACAAGATGCAGAAGCGTGTCGAGTTCGATCATCAATACATCCGGGATTGGTCCCCCTGGCTCGATCTGAAGATCCTGCTGCGCACGGTCGCCACCGTGCTCTGGCACAAAAACGCGTACTAACGCTAGCTCGTAGTCCCCGCCTTACTCCAAGATGGCGCGGCAGCGGCGAAAGTGCTCGGCTTGCTCGATCGAATAGTGGGCGTCGCGGAGATCGACGAGGTAGAAATCGACATCCTTGATGTTCGCCCCGCGCAGGTCGGCGCCCCGCAGGTTTGCCTTGCGGATTTCTTCAGGTCGCTTGAAGTGCTGCTCCTCGTAGTCGTCGGTGTAGAAACCGGTGCGCGTGCCCTCGGATGCGTAGGGCGTGAACAACAGGCCGCTGCGCGTGGAACCCAAATGGAACGTAGCGCCGCGCAAGTCAGCGTCGCGCAGGTCGGCCTCCTCCCACACGATGTCGGCCAGGCCGGTGGCTCGCAGGCAGGCGTGGCGGAAGTTGCCGCCCGGGAAGCGCGACGAGGTCAGATGCGCGCGGATGAGATCTGCCCGTTCGAAACTGACGTCGGCGGCCACGATGTCTTCCAGGTTTGCATCTCGCAGCTTCGCTCCGACGAACTGTGCGCCTTCCCAGTAGGCCTTGCTCAGGCGCATGCCGCACAGGTTGGCGTCGTTCAGGCGCGCCTCGGAAAAATCGGCCTCGTCGAACACCGCGTCGACCAGGCACGTGCCCGTGAGGTTGGCCCGGCAGAAGCGTGCGCCCGTGAGGTCTGCGCTGCCCAGATCGGCGTTGGCGAACGACGCGCCATCGCACTTCGATTTCACAAGCTTCGCCGCGAACAAGACGGCATCATCGCAGCAAGCGCCGTGCAGATCGGCGGCAGTCAGATCGGCTTTGGTCGCATCGAAGGCCCGCAACGATGCCCCCGCCAGGATCGCGCCGCGGAGCAGAGCAGCGACCGCTTGCGCATCGTCGAGGCGCGCCTTGGTCAGGTCCGCCAGGCACAG
>JBGTDH010000748.1:0-2751 GCA_041748435.1 Pirellulales bacterium | reverse complement strand
CCGTCTGAAAGGAAGCCGCTTCGTGCGATCTCTGACTTTGCTGGCGGTGATCATGGCGGGATCGCTGCTGACGATCAACACGGAAACGAGAGCGGCTTCCGGCGGCACCACCCTGCTGCCGTTGCCGCAGCCGCCTCCGCCGCCGGGAAAGAAGCCCAAGCCGCCGAACCCGCGGGCGGTGACGATCAAGATCGACACCACCTGGACAGAGTGCAACGGCTACCGGCCCGTGCGGTTTCTTATCACTCCCACGCCGCCGCTGGCGGTCGATCGCACACTCACGCTCACGTTTGAGCCTCGCAGTTATTCCAATGGCGTGGGCCGTCTCTCGATGACGCAGGATGTGGAGATACCGGCGGGCGTGGCCAGCGTGACGGCGGTGATGGCGGTGCCGCAGTTGGAGGCCTGGAACACGTTCAGCCTGGACGTGTTCGACGACGGCGATCCGGTGCCGGAGCTCTCCGTGCCCATGTACCGGTTGGCAGTGAACAATAACAACAACATGTGGGGCGACGGCGTCTCGCCGGCGGTTCTGCTGCTGGGTGCCCCCAAGAAAGCCGATTACCTGTTCACGCCGTTCGCCCGCGGCATGGAGACAACTATTCCGCTGGGTCTGCAGCCCACGGTCATTACCTCCACCGGCGTGGCGACGGTGGCGGGCGCGGGCACGGGCAAGTTCGCCGGCGTCCCGGGAATTCCCACTCATCTGGATCTGCCCACGCGTTGGATCGATTACAGCGGGCTGGACATCGTGTATGTCGAGTTCGCGGAGTTCGAGAAGTTCCTCGCCGAAGCCCCCGAGCAATGGAAGGCCATCCGCGAGTGGATCTCGACCGGCGGCAATTTGTGGATCGCCGGCCTGGGACAAGAGTGGGAGAACGTCGATCCGTTGGAGAAGCTGCTCGGAATGCCGACCACCAAGGCGAACGACGAAAACAATCCGCCCGGCTGGGCGTCGCCGGACGAGTCGAAACGCTTCGAGGCTCTTAAAGGCGTCGGCCGTTCCTACAGCGGCCAGCAACTGCCGACACCCGATCCGAAGGCGGTGATCAACCAATCCAAGGTCAAGCCGTTGTTCCGCACGCGCAGCCTGGGGCAGGGGCAGGTGCTCGCCTTTGCGCACAAAGATCCCCTGGAGGAGATTCAGCAGACCGACGCCTGGGCCTGGATCTTCAACACCGCGGGACCGGAACGCTGGAGTTGGTATCGCCGGCACGGGGTCTCCGTGCAACGGGAGAACCCCGATTTCTGGGAGTTCCTCATCCCCGGCGTGGGCCTCGCGCCCGTGACCGAGTTTCAGGTGCTCATCACGCTGTTCGTGCTGGTGATCGGCCCCCTGAACTTCCTGCTGCTGCGACGTTGGCGCAAGCTCAACCTGATTATGATTACCGTTCCCCTCAGCGCGATGGCCGTGACCGGGGCGCTGGTGCTGTATGCCCTGGTGGCCGATGGCTTGGGCATTCGCGTCCGCGGCCGCAGCTACACGGAGATCGATCAGCGGCGGAACGAAACCGTGTGTTGGGCACGGCTCTCCTACTATGCCGGGCTGCGGCCCTCGCAAGGTCTGGCATTTCCCACCGATACCACGGTCTATCCCCTCGAGCACGAGGATGGGGGCAACCGGCAAGGCAACCGCCAGCGGCGCGTCATCGATTGGCGGCAGAAACAGTATCTGGGCGCCGGTTGGCTGAATGCCCGCAAGCCCACGCAGTTGCTCACGGTGTCGGTGCGGCCGGCGGAGCACAAGCTGGCCATTCTGGAAACCGGATCGTCTCCTCCCATGGTAGATAATTTGCTGGGCACGCGAATCCAGGAGCTGCGGCTGATCGATTCCCGGGGGCAGGCGTTTGTAGCCGATGATGTTTCACCGGGAGAGAAAGTCTCGCTGACGTCCGCCACCACGGCCGAGGTGGGTTTTCAGGTCGCACAACAGCTCAATCGCCATCGCTTGCAACGCCCGCTGGGGATGAACAGCGGGAATTATGGATTGTTTGGCACGCGGCGGCGCGGTTACTACTACTACAACCAGACCTACGATCTGGACTCCGCCACGCAGCACACGTCCATTTTGGAGCGGTCGTTGCAAGCGCTCTCCGATGCCAAGAATCCGCAGCTCACGCAGCCGCGCAGTTATGTGGCGATAGTTGATCGTTCGCCGGAAATGACCTTCGGCCTGGAGGGCGTTAAAGAAGAGGCCAGCTTTCATGTGATTGTGGGGAAGTATTGATGACTCAGTCTCTACAACCCCTCACCCCGGCCCTCTCCCAAGGGGAGAGGGAGTAAGAGTAAGATGATCGAGCTTCGCCAACTCCACCGCTGGTTCGGACGCACGCGTGCCGTGGACGGCATCAGCTTCCAGGTCAATCGGGGGCAGGTGTTCGGCTACATCGGCCCCAACGGTGCGGGCAAGACCACCAGCATGCGCGTCCTGGCCACGCTGGATGAACCCACCCAGGGAGATGCCTTTGTGGATGGCTTCTCCGTCGTCGACGATCCCGACCGCGTGCGACGCCGCGTGGGATTCATGCCCGACGCCTTCGGCACGTATCCCAACATGAACGTGCGGGAGTATCTCGATTTCTTTGCCCGCGCCTACGGCATGCGGGGCGCTGCGCGTCTGTCGGCCATGCAGTACGTGATGGAGTTCACGCAACTGGACGGCCTGGCCGAGAAGCCCATCAGCGGACTCTCCAAGGGAATGAAGCAGCGGCTGTGCCTGGGCCGCACGATGGTCCACAATCCGGCGGTGAT
>JBGTDH010000747.1:0-7707 GCA_041748435.1 Pirellulales bacterium | reverse complement strand
CCATTTGGAGCCGTCGCAGCAACGCGCGGCGCTGGCCACGTATCTATCGGAGCAAGCGGCCAAGGTGCTGCAACTCTCGCCCAAGGAGATCGACCAGCGGCGGCCGCTCAACAGCCTGGGCATCGATTCGCTGATGGCTGTCGAGTTGCGCAACCGCATCGAGTTGGACCTGAGCGTCAACGTGCCGATCGTCGCCTTCCTGGAAGGGGGCAGCCTGGCCGACATGATCGAGAACCTCCTGGTCCAACTGCCAAATGCCAAGCTCCGCACGGAAGATCGGATGGCCAAGGCCCTGGCGCAGCTCAACCAGATGTCGGACGAGGCGGTCAAGCAGCGGCTGGCGGAAAAGCAGCAACTTGCGAGTTAGGGGGCTGGCCCAGTGACCGATGCCCCGAACTTGATCGACCTCTCACCGGAGCGCCGCGCGCTGTTGGCATTGTTGCTGGATTCCGAGCCGCCCACCGCCGTGTTGCGGCCACGCGGCGCGCAGGATCCTCAGCCCCTCTCGTTCTCTCAGGAGCGGATGTGGCTGGCGGAGCGCTTGGCTCAAGGAGTGCTCACCGGCGTTGCCACTTCGCGCTTAACGCTCCGCGGGCCGTTGGATGCCGTGGCCTTGGAACGCTCTCTGGCGACGATCGTGCAGCGGCACGAAGTGCTGCGATCCTCGTACATCGCAACGGAAGGCGGCCTGCAGCAGGTCGTGGCAGAGAACTTGCCCACGCTGCTCCCGGCGATTGATCTCACCGGCTTGGATGGCGCGGAGCGCGAATCGCACATCGCGAGGCTGATCGAAGAGACCGTGCGGCGTCCCTTCGATTTGTCGCAAAACCCACTCGTGCGTATGACCTTGCTGGCGTGCGATCCTCAACTGCACGAGCTGCTGCTGTCGGTCCATCACAGCGCCTTCGACGGCTGGTCCATCGGCATCTTCGCGCGGGAGCTGGAGCAGCTTTACGCCGCCTTCTCTCAGGATCGACAGCCCGAGTTGCCGCCGCTGGCCTTTCAATACGCCGATTACGCCGCCTGCCAGCGGGAGCGCTTCAGCGATCCGGAGATGCAGCGGCGGCTGGAGTATTGGAAACGGCAGCTCGGCGGCCGGCTGCCCACACTCGAACTGCCGAGCGATCGCCCCTCGCCCAAGAGCCGCACGTTTGCCGGCGCGGTCGAAGCGATCGAGTTGCCGGCCGAGCTGTCTCGCAAAGTAGAGGCGTTCTGCCGTGAAGCCGGCGTCACGCCCTTCATGGCATTGTTGGCAGCCTTCAAGGTGCTGCTACATCGATTGACCGGGCAGGAAGAGATCATCGTCGGCTCGCCGGTCGCCAATCGCGAGGGAGCGAAGCTCGCGCAGTTGATCGGCTGCTTCATGCAGCCCATGGTCCTGCGGACCCGCGTCGGCGGCCGCCCGAGCTATCGTGAGCTCCTGGCGGAAGTGCGGCGCGTCTGCCTGGAAGCTTATTCCCATCAGGATGTGCCCTTCGAGCAAATTGTGCGAGCCTTGCATCCGCACTGGGATGGCAGCCACTTGCCGCTGTTCCAGGTGCTGTTCAACGTGCAATCGGCAACGCGGGCTGAACTTCGACTCCGAAACATCGAAGTCTCCGCCGCCGAGATCGAGAGCGGCTCCTCGGCGCTTGATCTCAGCCTGAACCTCTACGTCGGCGGCGGCGCCATCCGCGGCACGGTGGAGTACAGCACGGAGCTGTTCGACCGCCAGACCATTCTATGGTTCATCGACGGCTATCAGCGGCTCTTGGAGGCATGTCTCGATCGGCCCGACGCGCAGCTCACCGAGTTGCAGCTCGCGCCGAAACGGCCCAAGCAGCGCCCCGCCTTCGACGGCATTTCCCCGGAGCGGCGGGCTTTGTTGCAACTGCTGCTGGCCGAGCAATCCGACGCGGAGCCCGCGGCATCTCCCACAATTCCGCGCTGCCCGCGCAACGGCGATCCCCTGCCCACGTCGTTCGGGCAAGAGCGCATCTGGTTCTCGGATCAGTTGCAAGGCGGGGCGATCAACAATCAGGCGCAAAGCTGGCGCTTCACGGGCCCGCTGAACGAAAGCGCGCTGGAAGCGGCCCTTCAGGCCATTCTCCAGCGGCATGAAGTGTTGCGCACGAGCTTCCGGCTGACCGAGGGCCGGCCCGGGCAGATCATTCAAGAAGAGGCCCGCTTGCCGCTGGGGCGCGTCGATCTGACGGGCCTGACCGCGGACGAGCAGAGCGTGCAGTTGCGCTCGCTGGCCGACGAGCAATGCCGCATGCCCTTCGATTTATCCCAGCCGCCTTTGCTTCGCGCCCTGCTCGCGCGCTGCGGTCCGCGGGACCACGTGCTGCTCATCACCGGGCATCACCTCGTGGGCGATGGCTGGTCGTTGCGCGTATATCGCCGCGAGCTGGGCCTGTTGTACGAAGCGTTTTCGCGCGGCGAGCCTTCTCCGCTGCCGCCGTTGCCGCTGCAATACGCCGATTTTGCCACTTGGCAGCGCCGCCGCTATCGCGAAGCCCTGCTCGACGGACAACTGGCGTACTGGCAAGAGCAACTGAGTGGAGAGTTGCCCGTGTTGGAGTTGCCGGCCGATCGCACCAAGACCGTCGGCACGGCGCGGCGGCGGAAATCCCGATTCACCTTTCGGCTGCCCGAGGGCCTGTACGCCCAACTGGAGCGGCTGCGGCGTGAGGAAGGCGCGACGCTCTTCATGACGCTGCTGGCCGGCTTCCAGGCGCTGCTGCATCGCTACACGGGCCAGACCGATGTCGTGATCGATTCGCCCATCGCCGGCCGCACTCGGTCGGAGTTGGAAGTGCTGATCGGATTCTTTGTGAACAGCTTGGCGCTGCGCGGCGATCTGAGCGGCCGCCCCACGTTTCGCGAATTGCTCGCGCGCGTGCGGCAGACATGCCTGGGCGCGTATGCCCGTCAGGACGTGCCGTTCGATCGGATCGTGGCGTCGCTCGCCTCGCAGCAAAGCCGGCGCGGCCAGCCATTGGCCACGGTCTCGTTCATGCTGCACGAAGATATCACCCAACGGATGGAGCTGGCCGGCGGTGTGCAATTGGATCCGCTGGAGCCGGACCTCAGCGATGAGTTCGATCTGACTCTGGTCCTGTGGCAAGGCCCTGCCGGCCTCGGCGAGTTGCAATACGACAGCGAGCAATTCGATGAGGCCACGATGGCCCGGCTCGCCAACCATTACCAGCGGCTATTGACCGATGCCGCGGCCGCGCCCGAGCGCCGCATCGCCGAGCTGCACGTCTTGCCGGAGCACGAGCGCCAGCAACTGCTGGTCGATTTCAACGCCACCGAGCCTGCGGCGATTCCCGAGTTGTGTTGGCATCAACTCTTCGAAGCCCAAGCCGCGCGCACGCCGGACGCCGTTGCCGTCCGTCAGGCGGGACGCGAGGAGCAGTGGACGTACCGGGAGCTCAACGAGCGGGCCAACCAGCTTGCCCGCCACTTAAAGACACTCGGCGCCGCGCCCGAGCAGCGGATCGGCATCTGCCTGGAACGCTCGCTAGCGACGTTCGCGGCGGTGTTGGGCGTGCTGAAGTCCGGCGCGGCCTACGTCCCGCTCGATCCGGCCTACTCGGCGCAGCGATTGGAGTTCATGCTGCGGGATTCCGGCGCGTCGCTGGTCATCACCTCCGTCGAGCAATTGCCGCTGCTTAATCCGCTGGACTTGCCGCTGGTAGTGCTGGATGGCGAGGAGAATCTCATCGCGCAGCATAGCAGCGAGAATCTTCCCGCCTCGGCCATGCCAGACCATTTGGCGTACGTGATGTACACCTCGGGTTCGACCGGCACGCCCAAGGGGGCGCTCATCCCGCATCGCAACGTGGTCAATGCGCTGGCCGGTTGGGAATCTGCCTATCGCCTTCGCGAGGACACAACCTGCCACCTGCAGATGGCCAGCTTCTCGTTTGATGTGTTTGTGGGCGACTTCGTGCGTGCTCTCTGCTCGGGGGCGCGGCTCGTGATCTGCCCGCGCGAGGTGCTGCTTAGCCCGGCCCGCCTGTTCGAGCTGTTGTGCTCCGAGCGCGTCGATTGTGCGGAGTTCGTGCCCGCCGTTGTGCGCACGTTGCTGGAGCATGTGCGTGAAACCGGCCAGTCGCTGGATTTCCTGCGGCTGGCGATCGTCGGCTCCGATAGTTGGCTCGTCGGCGAGTTCGAGCAGCTTCAGGCCGCCTGTGGGCCGCGCACACGGGTCATCAACTCCTACGGCGTAGCGGAGGCCACGATCGATAGCTCCTACTTCGAACGCGCGGCGGCGCCCCTTTCGGCCGGGCGCTTGACGCCCGTCGGCCGGCCTTTCGCCAACGTGACGATGCACGTTTTGGACAGCCAGTTGCAGCCGACGCCGTTGGGCGTTCCCGGCGAGTTGTACGTGGGGGGACCAGGTCTGGCGCGGTGTTATCTCGGCCGACCCGAGCTGACGGCGGAGCGCTTCGTCCCCCATCCGTTTGGTAAGGTGCCGGGAGCACGCCTCTATCGCACCGGCGATCGCGCGCGGTATCTCTCGGATGGCAATCTGGAGTTCCTTGGGCGCGTCGATTTCCAGATCAAGATCCGCGGCTTCCGCATCGAGCCGGGCGAGATCGAATCTGCCCTGACCAGGCATGCCGCCATTCGTCAGGCCGTCGTGGTGGCCACGGGTGAGCGTCTGCAAGACAAGCAACTGGCCGCCTACGTCGTTCTTCACGAGGCCATTCCCGCGGAAGCGCACGGGCAAATCGCCGCCGAGTTACGGCAGCATTTGTCGACACGGCTGCCGGAGTATATGGTCCCCGCGTGGTTCGTCGTGCTGCCGGAGTTGCCGCTCTCCAAGAATGGCAAGGTCGATCGCCGGGCGCTTCCCGTGCCGCAAGGAGAGCGCCCGGCGGCCAGCGCGTTCGTGCCGTTGGAAAGCGAGACGCAGCGTCGCATTGCGGCCATCTGGGCGGAGTTGTTGGGCACAAGCCGCGTGGGCCTGACCGACAACTTCTTCGATCTCGGCGGTCATTCGCTGTTGCTGTTTCAATTGCAGAGCAAGCTGCGCGAGGCGTTCGGCCGCGAGCTGCCGCTGGTCGAGTTGTTCCGGCTCTCCACCGTGCAGGCTCAAGCGGAGCAATTCTGCGGGACCGTGCGCGAGGCGCCGGCGTTTGAGCAAGCCCGTCAGCGCGTGGAGAAGCAGAAGTTGGCGCTCGCCCGCAAGCAGCAGCTCGCTCGACCCAAACGTCCCCCGTTACAGGACACGCCTCGATGACTCTCGACCCCTCGACCGAATCTGTCGAAGGCCTGGCCGTGATCGGCATGTCCGGTTGCTTTCCAGGCGCCAAGAATCTCGATCAGTTCTGGGAGAACCTCTGCGCAGGCGTGGAGTCGATCCGCTTCTTCAGCGAGGAAGAGCATCAGCAGCCCGGCTGGGCCGATCCCGAGGCCCACTACGTGCGCGCCAAAGGCGTGCTGGACGAGGCGGAGCTGTTCGATGCCGGCTTCTTCGGCTACACACCGGAAGAGGCCGTGGGCATGGACCCGCAACACCGGCTGTTCCTGGAGCGCGGCTGGGAGGCGGTCGAGAGCGCCGGCTACGATGCCGAGAGCTACCCCGGCGCCATTGGCGTCTACGCCGGCGTGAGCGCCAACACCTACTTGCTCACTAGCATGTTCGCCAACCCCAAGGCGGGCCGCGGCTGGCTCACCGATAAGGACTTCGTCACCACGCGGCTGTCGTACAAGCTCAATCTGCGCGGGCCGAGCGTGGCGGTGCAGACGGCGTGCTCTACCTCGCTGGTCGCCGTCTGCATGGCGTGCCAGAGCCTGCTCAACTATCAATGCGATATGGCTCTGGCCGGCGGCGCCACGGTCTGGGCGCCTACCAATTTTGGTTATCCGCACCACTTGGGCGGGCCGCTTTCTCCGGATGGCCACTGTCGGGCCTTCGATGCCGCCGCCGGAGGCTTTGTGCCCGGTAGCGGCGTGGGCGCGGTCCTGCTCAAGCGGCTCTCGGAAGCCGTGGCAGAAGGAGACAACATTCTCGCCGTCATTCGCGGGTTCGCCATCAACAACGACGGCAGCGCCAAGATCGGCTACACGGCCCCCAGCATCGATGGCCAGGCCGAAGAGATCGCCATGGCCCAGGCGCTGGCCAGCATCGATCCCGAGACGATCTCCTATATCGAGGCGCACGGCACCGGCACCGATCTGGGCGATCCGATCGAAGTCGCCGCGTTGACGCAAGCCTTCCGCGCATCCACGCAGAAGAAAACCTTCTGCGCCCTCGGTTCGGTGAAGTCCAACATCGGCCACCTCGACGCGGCCGCCGGCATTGCCAGCCTGATCAAAGTGGTGCTCGCTCTGCAGCACAAGCAGCTTCCCCCCAGCCTGCATTTTGAGCGTCCCAATCCCAAGATCGATTTTGCCAGCACGCCGTTCTATGTGAACTCACAGCTTCGCGACTGGGCGCCGGCCGGAAGTCCGTTGCGCGCCGGCGCCAGCGCCTTTGGCATTGGGGGCACCAACGCGCATGTTGTCTTGGAAGAAGCGCCGCCGGCCGAACCGAGCGAGTCTGCGCGATCGACACAGCTTCTGCTCCTCTCTGCCCGCAGTGCCAAAGGGCTGGATGCCGCCGCGCACAATCTGGCCGATCATCTGGTAGCGCAGCCGCAGATTGATCTGTCCGATGCCGCCTACACGCTCCAAGTGGGACGCAAGCGTTTTGCCCATCGTCGCCTGCTGGTCTGCCGCGATGCGCACAGCGCCGTCAATGCGCTGCGATCGCCGGCCGGGCGGTTGGAGGCCAGGCAGGACGATCGCTCCACGCGCCCCGTAGTGTTCTTGTTTCCGGGCCAGGGATCGCAGTTTCCCGGCATGGCCCGCGAGGTCTACGAGCAGGAAGCCGTGTTCCGGGAGACGGTCGATCGCTGCTGCCGCACGCTGCACTCCGAACTGGATCTCGATCTGCGCAAGGTCATCTTTCCCGAGGCCGACGACCCGCGCGCGGCCGAGCGTTTAACGCAAACGTCGCTTACGCAGCCGGCGCTGTTTGTGATCGAGTACGCGCTGGCACAGCTCCTGATGAGTTGGGGCATCCGCCCCACGGCCTGCATCGGTCACAGCATTGGCGAGTATGTCGCCGCCTGTCTGGCCGAGGTGTTCTCGTTGGACGATGCCCTGAAAGTGGTGGCCGCGCGGGCTCGCCTCATGAACGGCATGCCGCGCGGGGCCATGCTGGCCGTGCATGGCCGCGAGGACGACGTGCTGCCGTGGTTGAATAAGGAAATCAGTCTGGCGGCCGTAAACGCCCCTGGCCTGTGCGTGCTCTCGGGACCCGAGGAGGCCCTCGCGCGCGTCGGAGAGCAACTGCGGCAACAAGGCCTGAGCGTGACGAAACTGCACACCTCGCATGCGTTTCATTCCGCCATGATGGAGCCGATGCTGGCGCAGTTCGAACGCATCGTGGCGGGCGTGCCCCGGCAACAGCCAAAGCTCCCGTACCTCTCGAACCTCACCGGCACATGGATCGAGAAGTCGCAGCCCACGGAACCGGCCTATTGGTCGCAGCATCTGCGGCAGACGGTGCGATTCTCCGCCGGCCTGCAGGTGTTGCTGGAGGATCCCGATCGCGCACTGCTGGAGGTGGGTCCGGGGCGCACGCTCACGTCGCTGGCGCAGACGCATTCCACGTGCGGACCGCAGCGCGTGGTGTCTGCCACGCTGCGCCATCCGCAAGATACG
>JBGTDH010000746.1:0-9446 GCA_041748435.1 Pirellulales bacterium | reverse complement strand
CTGCCCGCCCCGGCCGATGCAATCGTCCATGCGGCCGAAAGAATCGTACCACAGTGTGACCGTGCGGCCGTTGCGGGCGATCGGCCGTCGCTGGCCGCGCTCGTCGACATACAAGCTCAAGGGCGGATCGGCATACAGGTTCACTTGCTGGTAATCGTGGAACGAGACCGGGTCGGGCGAGGTGCTCCACACGCCGCCGAACGTCTCCGGGTAACTCACCTGTAGCCACAAGCTGGACCAGCCGCCAGAGCTGTGACCGCTCGCGAAGCGGGCAGTCGGCGCGGCGACGGTGCGGAACGTGCGATCGATCTGCGGGATCATCTCTTGCACCAATGCATTGCCGCGTGGCCCGTTGGTGGCGCTGTTGGCATACACGTGATGGCCCCACTTGCACTGACCGCTGAGCATCACGCGGATGAACTCCACTTCGCCCTCTCCGCTGGGCGGGCTACCTTCCGCATAACGGCCGGCGTCCCGATGGCTGCCGCTGAAGCCGGGAATGAGATACACCACCGGGTAACGCCGCCGCGGGTCGTCGTAGTAGCTCGGGGGCAACGCCACCGCACAGCGCTCCGTCACGTCGCGATGATGGAACTGCGAGAGCGACTCGCTGCGCAGCGACACTTCTTTGAGCCAGCGGGTCTCGCGAAAGGGGGGCGTCGTGATCGTGCGGGCAAGCTTCAATCGCACCGGCCCGCTCGTGGCCGGATCGAGCTGCGCTTCCGCGACTTCCGAGTAGTAATTGCCCGCGGCCTTGCCGTGGTGGGCTTCGTCGAAGCTGTGATCGAGCACGGCTTGCAGGCGGTACTTGCCGGGCTTGAGCTTCGAGAGTCGATCCGGAAACCCCTCGGCCCGATCGTCCAGCACGTGCGTCTGGCCCGGCTGGAGATCGATCACGTCCTGGGCGAAGAACGGCTCGGGGTTTGACCAGTTCGGCCCCATTCGCGGCTCGGCGTCGGCTTTCTGGGAGAGCATCACAAACATGCGACCCGTAATCGGCCGCGACGCCAGGCCGGCATCCAGCGTGACTTCGAAACGCAGCGGTTGTGCTTGTGCCGCAAACGGAACAGAGCAGATGAGCACCGCGAAGAGCCGAGACAAGTGCGTGAGATTCAACGGGTGATTCATGTTGCCACTACGATGAGCCGTTTCGGTCAATGTCTTTGTGTATGATGACAACGAAGTGCGGACTTGGGAAGAATTTCTCTCGCCCGGATGCTATAGTCATGGCCGCTCTCTCATCAACGGGAACGACTTTCCTAGGAGACGCTCATGTGCCGCCGGACTCTCGTCGGTTTGATCGCCCTGTTCTCATGTCTGATTGCGGGACCTGTCGGGGCCGCTAATCCGGATGGGTTTACGGAGTTGGCCCTCGGCGATGCGGCGCCGGACTTCCGGCTGCCGGGGGTCGATGACAAGGAGTACACGCTGGCCAGCTTTGCCGAGGCCCGGCTGCTGCTGGTGGTGTTCACGTGCAATCATTGCCCGACGGCACAAGCCTATGAAGAGCGCATCATCAAGTTGCACGCCGATTATCAGTCGCGCGGTGTGGCGCTGGTGGCCATCTCTCCGAACGATGCGCAAGCGGTACGGCTGGACGAGTTGGGCTACACCGACGTGGGCGATTCTCTCGAAGATATGAAGCTGCGGGCCAAAGAGCAGAAGTTCGCCTTTCCGTATCTCTACGATGGCGAGACACAACGCGCTTCCCTGGCCTACGGAGTGCTGGCCACGCCGCAGGTATTCTTGTTCGATCACCAGCGCAAGTTGCGTTACGTGGGCCGCATCGACGACTCCGACGTGAAGACCGTCACCAGCCACGACACGCGCAATGCCCTGGACGCTCTGCTGGCCGGGAAGCCGGTCCCGGTCGAGAAGACCCGCACGTTTGGCTGCTCCACCAAATGGTCCGACAAGCGAGAGGACGCGCGCAAATCGCTGGCCAAGTGGGATCAGGAGCCGGTGCGTTTCGAGAAGCTGGACGCCGAGGGAGTCGCCAAACTGGCTCGCAACGATTCGGAAAAGCTGCTGCTGGTGAACGTGTGGGCCAGTTACTGCGGGCCGTGCATTGCGGAGTTGCCCGAGTTGGTGACGATGAATCGCATGTATCGCAAACGCAACTTCGAGTTGGTGACGATCTCGATCGACGAGCCCGAGCAGAAGGACGCAGCCCGCAAGATTCTGGAGGAGCACCATGTCTCCTCGACGAACTACATTTCGGACGTGGCCAATCGCGACAAGCTGGCCGACCTGCTGGACAGAGAGTGGCCGGGCCCGATTCCTTATACCATCCTGATTGCTCCGGGCGGGAAAGTGATCTATCGGGCCGTCAACGCCATCGACGCGCTAGAGGTACGCCGCGCGATCGTCGGGCATCTTGGCCGCACCTACGCTTCCCGCACGAAGCCCTGATCGTCCAGCCAGTCGGGAAGCTCGTCGAGGGTGCGTAGCAACTGCGGGACGCAGGAGTGCGTTGTCGCGTGGCGACGATCGAGCAGCAGGGCCGGCCAGCCCGCGCGGCGGGCGGCATGAAAATCGTTCTCCCGATCGTCCCCCACCATCAGAATCTGCGCGGCCGGCAACCTCAACTGTTGCTCGATCGCGCGGAAGAACTGCAAGCTGGGCTTCTTGTGGCCAATCCGCGAAGAGACGAAGGGACGCAGCGACGCCAAGGCCGCGTGGTGTTCGCAGATCGCGTGCAGCCGCTCATCGAAGTTGGAGGCGATGCCCTGAACATGGCCTTCCTCTGTGAGAAACTCCAGGCAGTCGGACACGTCGTCGTAGACACGCCAATGCTGCGGCTGCGCGAAATGGTTCCAGAGCGATAGAAACAACGCCTCTGTCTCAACAAGGTCTTCGTAGACATGGGTCACGATGCTCCGCCAGCGGTCCTGCTCGTGCGCATCCGACGTGCGGTGATTCTGGGCGGCATCAAGCGTCTCCTGCTGGACGACGGCCTCGCGAAACCGCAAGCGGATGGACTCCACGGACAGACGGGACCCGAATTGCTGGCCCACGGCGTGATAGGCCAGCGCCACGGGCGGGTCCGCGTAAACTAGCGTGCCAACCGCATCGAAGAGAATGGCGACGCTCATTGGAACAGCGACTGGAGCCACTCGATCAGCCGGTTTACGTCGAGACCAATGACGAAGACCATCAGCATCAGGATGAAAGCGAACCCGGCATAGGTGAGCCGCATGAACCACTTCTCATTCAACGGCTTGCCGGTGATGCCCTCGTAGGCCAAAAACATCATGTGGCCGCCATCCAGCACGGGAATGGGCAAGAAGTTGATCACCGCTAGATTAGCGCTCAGGACGCACAAGAAGAGCAGCAGTTGGCTCATCCCGGCATCGGCGCTGTCGGCGGCGGCCTTCAGAATAGTGAAGGGCCCTCCGGCCGACATCGGCGAGACTTGCGTGCCGATCTTTTTCAAGAACCGCACCACGAGCAGCAAGGAGTCGATGGTCTCGTCCTTTCCCAATCGAAGCGCTTCGCCGATGGAGCCAGCGCGTCGCGTCTTCACGATAGCTCGATACGCGAGCCCCCGGTGAGGATAATACCAGCCTTGTTGCTCTGTGGGCTCCAGCTCGACTTTCCGACCGCCCTCAAGGACCAGCTCGATCTTGCTGCCGGGGGCCAATTGCTGGGTCAGGAAGAACAGACCAGGCAAGTTAAGGTTGTCGCCCGTGAAGTCGAGCGTCGTTTCGCGCTCGTTGTGAGAGGCCTTCTCCAAGTCGAGACTCTTAGGCTGGAAAACGCGCGCCGACTGAATCAGATCGCCCGGCTTCACACCACCCCGGTCGGCTGGACTGTCAGGCTCCACTGTTACGACTCTCGATCCAATACGGTAGGCGATGCCAATGGCGGGCGCAGACATCGGCGCTCCCGGCGGCGATAGTTCGTCCCAAGGCACATCCTGGGGAACGACTTGCACACTGACGGGTTCGACCTCTCCAGGCCGCTGGATCTGCAAAGCAATCCTTTGACCCGCCAACGCGCGCAGGCGGTCCGGTATTCTAAGTGCGTCGCCGGGTGCCTTGCCCTCGATCGCAATCAATTGATCGCCCGGTTTTAGCCCGGCGGCGGCAGCGGGCGATCCCGACTGCACCGCGCTGATCGGCCCCAGGTCTGTCTCGACGCCAATCCAGCGCACAGGGTTGGGAGAAACGACGATCTCGAGTTGCTCTTCCTTGACATCGAGTCCGTTCTTCTTCTCCCGCGTCACGATGAACTTCAACTCTTGATCCGCTTTCCGCACCAGCACGGCTTCGATGTCGAGATACGAGGAGACCGGCTGTCCCGCGATGGCCGTGATTGTGTCTCCCGGCAAGAAAGGCGGTTGCGCCGCCGAGGCGGGCGTACCGGCAATTGTCGCTTGCTTCGAGTTCAGCGAGCGATCGAGCATATACCCAACGCCGATGCGCGGCACGAGTGAACCCGCTTTGCGCACGGGATAGACGCTGACGGTGATAGGATCAGGCACGCCCGGACGTTCGATCTCCATCTGGACGCCGTTTTCAATATCTCCCAGCGCCACATTCTTCATAAGATCGTTGAACGCGTAGGTCGGGGCCCCGTTGATCCGAATCACGCGGTCGCCCGTTTGCAGCCCGGCCTGCCAAGCCGCCTCCCCGGGAAGCACGCTTCCGATCGTGCAGGGCGGGACCTCCACGCCCATCGCATAGGCGACGGAGGCAAATATCACGGCGAAGATCACGTTCATGATCACGCCGGCGGAGATGATGGCCATGCGCTCCGGCACGCTCTGGGCCAGGTAGCTGCGAGGATCGAGTTGGAAACCCTCGCCGGTGTCGTCGCCAGCCAGCTTGGCGCGCTCCATCTCCTCCGCCACGCGAGCCGGGTTGTCTTCCTGACCGAGCATCTTCACGTAGCCACCCAGTGGCAATGCGCCAATGCCATACTCCGTCTCACCCCATTGCATGCTCCAGAGCTTGGCGCCGCCAACATCGAAGCCGATGTAGAACTTCTCGCACTTTACGCCGCACGCCTTGGCGACGAGGAAGTGCCCCATTTCATGGACGAAAATTACCACGGAGAGGCCCAGGCAGCCCACCAGAATGGAGAGCCAAGTTTGCCAACTGAGCAAATCTAATCCCAGCAGGAACGTTCCGATCAAGTGCAAACCCACCGAGACACCTCCTCGCGTGCCCAGCTGTCCAGCTTCCAGAGCTGCTCCAGCATGGGATTGGATTCATATTCGTGTTGCTCGAGCACGCTCTTGCAGGCGGGCACGATCTCGTTAAACGCCAACTCCCCGGCCAGGAAACCGGCCACCGCTGCCTCGTTCGCCGCGTTGAGCACCGCTCCCGCCGTGCCCCCCGCGCGGGCCACCTCCAAGCCTAGCTCCAGGGCCGGAAACCGCTCGAAATCCGGCGGCTCGAACTCCCACTGCTGCGAACGACTCCAATCGACCCGCGCCGCCACCCCTGGCATCCGTCGCGGCCATGTCAGAGCATACTGGATCGGCAGCTTCATGTCCGGGGGGCTAAGCTGGGCCACAACCGAGCCATCGACATACTCCACCAGCGAATGCACCACCGATTGCGGATGAATCACCACGGAAATCTGCTCCGGCCGCAGATCGAACAGCCAACGGGCCTCGATTATCTCCAGGGCCTTATTCATCATAGTGGCCGAGTCCACCGTGATCTTTTTGCCCATGCTCCACGTAGGATGCTTGAGGGCCTCCGCCACGGTCACGCGGCTGAGCTGCTCCGCCGAGTGCCGCCGGAACGGGCCGCCGCTGGCCGTGAGAATCACGCGAGCAACTTCCTCGCGCCGGCCGGCGTATAATGCCTGAAACACGGCACTGTGCTCGCTGTCGACCGGCACGATGGTGGTATTGCGGCGCCGAGCCAGATCGATGACCAGGGGGCCCGCGATGACCAGCGTTTCCTTATTAGCCAAGGCGATCTTTTTGCCAGCCTCCAACGCAGCCCAAGTACTACGCAGACCAGCACTTCCGACGATGGCCGCCACCACCACGTCGATGTCTGGGTGGCCCACGGCGGCGTTCAAGGCGCCTTCGCCGGTCAATAGTTGCACGTCCCGCGGAAGAGTCGACCAATCCTGCAGGCCGGCAGCAGCCGGGTCGGTGGCTACAATCCAACGAGGCAGGAACTCCTGGGCTTGCTCCAACAGCAACTGTGTATTCGAGTGCCCCGAAAGGAGCGACACCCGCGTTCCATCCCCCAGACCTTGCACTACCCGCAACGTGTTCACTCCGATGCTGCCCGTCGAACCTAAGATGGCGACGTTGGTGGTGGGGCAGATCATGGAACGGACTCGACGAGCTCTAATGTCAAAACTAACTTGGCCTTGCGTCGTTTAGCGACGTCATTCTAAAACCGCCCGCCGGGGCCGACAAGGCGACCCTGCCGTGCCTGCCGTTGTTGTAACTCATCTCCCCGCGACATACGATGGAAGATAGTCGTTTGTAGTCTCCTCACCCGATTCGTTGCATTGCATTGCATGAAAAACGATAAAGAACCCGTCAAGAAGCCGACCGAGAAGAAAACTCCCCCTATGGGGGGAAATGTCGTCTGGTATCTCTTGGTCCTGTGCTTGGGGGCATTGCTGTTGTTTGGAATGTTGGCGCCGCGTACGGGCGTAGAGATTCCCATCAGCCACCTCTACGATCTGATCGAGAAACGCGATCCGGCGGCCCCCGTTCACGATGAGTTTGTCGAAGTGTCCGAGACGCGTGACGCCACGAAGTATGTGACACGTTACTCCAAGCTCCGTATCGAGCAGGTGGGCGAATCGAACATTCGCGGCAAGATCACGGCCCAACAGATCGAGCCGGAAGACCCCAAGGCTGAGGCCAAGGAGACGGAATTCACCACGGCACGCCGTGGCCTGGTTCACGATGGCGGCGAGTTGATCCGTTTGCTGAAAGAAAAGAAGATCGACTTCGCCGGAGAGGACGAACCGGGGGGTTGGCTCCCCTACATGCCAATCCTGGTGATGAGTGCACTCATCGTGGCGATCTTTTTTATCATGATGCGGCGACTGAGCGGCGCCGGCTCGCCCATGGCGTTCGGCCGCAGCCGCGGAAAGATGTACGCCCAGGAAGATATCGGCGTCACGTTCGAAGACGTGGCCGGCATCGACGAAGCCGTCGAGGAGCTGCGCGAGGTCGTGGAGTTCCTCAAGACTCCCGAAAAATACCAGGTGCTGGGCGGCCGCATTCCCAAGGGGGTCTTGCTGGTCGGTCCTCCGGGCACGGGCAAGACTCTGCTCGCCAAGGCCATCGCCGGCGAGGCAGGCGTTCCGTTCTTCAGCCTCTCCGGATCAGACTTCGTCGAGATGTTTGTCGGCGTGGGAGCTGCCCGCGTGCGAGACATGTTCCAGCAAGCAGAGAGCAAGTCGCCGTGCATCATCTTCATCGATGAACTGGACGCTTTGGGAAAAACGCGCGGCAGCAGCATTGTCGGCGGGCACGACGAGCGGGAGCAAACGCTCAACGCCCTGCTGGTGGAGATGGACGGCTTCGATTCCAACAACGGCGTCATTGTGATGGCCGCCACCAATCGGCCGGAGACGCTCGATCCCGCGTTGCTGCGGCCGGGGCGATTCGATCGGCACGTGCTGGTCGATCGGCCCGATATCCGCGGCCGAGAACAGATCCTCAAGGTTCACGTGCAGAACGTGAAGCTGGACGCCAACATCAATCTGCGCGATGTGGCCGCCATTACCTCCGGCTTCGTCGGCGCCGATCTGGCCAACCTCGTCAACGAGGCCGCCTTGCTGGCCGCGCGCAAAGCAAAGTCGGCCGTGGGCATGCAGGAGTTCAACGAAGGCGTGGAGCGCGTGACCGCCGGCTTGGAGAAGAAGCAACGGGTCATGCACGAGGACGAGAAGCAACGCGTGGCCTATCACGAGAGCGGGCACGCCCTGGTGGCGTATAGCCTTCCCAACACCGATCCCATTCATAAAGTGTCTATCATCCCGCGCGGCCTGGCCGCCCTGGGCTACGTGATGCACCGCCCGGAAGGCGATCGCTACCTGATGACGCAAGGCGAGCTGCATAGCCGCATCAAAGTGCTGCTGGCCGGCACCTTGACGGAAGAGATGATCTTTACCGATGTCTCGACGGGCGCTCAGAACGATCTGGAGCGTGCAAGCGACATTGCCCGCAGCATGGTGATGGACTATGGCATGAGTCGCCTGGGGCGCGTCAACTATCGCGAGAGCACCCGATCGCCATTCCTGGCCGGCTCGGGGGAGCCGCCGCGAGAGCGCACGCACAGCGAAGAGACGGCCCGCGAGATCGATCAGGAAGTGCGGCGGATTGTGGATGAATCGATCGAGCAAACGCGCCACATACTGGAGACGCGTCGCGAGGCACTGGAGGCATTGGCGCGCCGTTTGATTGAAAAGGAAGTCATCGACGCCGACGAGCTCAAGACCATCATCGACGCCCACAGCCGCGGCCCCGTGATCGTCCCCGGCACCGACTGGGGCCGCAAACGCGCCGTGGTGGAAGTTCCCGACGCACCCGTCAACGAACAAGTCGGCGGATAGCCGATCGATTGCGGCGTTCGCTCGCGACGCGCTGTCGTACCCCAGCCCCTAACCCCTGTTCTGCTGGTACACCGCCTGCAAGAGTTCCTGCACGTCCTTGTACTTCTTCTTGTCGGCGAGCGCGGTCTCGATCAGGCGGCGCGCGTCGCTTTCGGAATGGCCCAGCGACCGCAGGACCTCGTAGGTTTCGTTCACCACATCGTGCTTCACGTCGGCCTCCCGCGGCTGATCTCGCACGACCAACAAGGCGAACTTCGGCATCTTGCGACGTAGAGCGGCGACAACCTTCTCCGCCGTCGCGGCCCCAATGCCCGGCAGTGTGGTGAGCGTCTTGGCATCCTGCTCCTCGATGGCCGTGGCAACCTCCTTCACGGGCCGCACCATGGCCCGCAGAGCTTTGCGCACTCCGATGCCATCGACGCTGCAAAACAGCTCGAAGAACTCGCGCTCCACCTCGCTCAGAAAGCCGATCAGCCGCGGCACCAGGCGGCCGTGCTGGGGGTTCCCCTCGAGATAATCGATCGTGTGCAGGCTGATCTCCTCCCCCAACCGATGCTGCAACTGCCGCCGCGAGAACTCGGCGATTAGCACTTCATACTCGAACGCACCCACGCCCAGCGTAACGAGATCGTCCTGCACGGAGATCAGCTTGCCGGAGATTTTGGTGATCATGGGAACCAGGGTACAGCGGATAGGGGACAGCGGATAGGGGACAGGGGACAGGGGACAGGGGACAGTAGGAACTAGGCAGTGGACAGGACAGTGAACCTTCCTGCTGTTCCCTGTCCCCTATTCCCTGTCCCCTATTCCCTGTCCCCTATTCCCTGTCCCCTATTCCCTGTCCCCTATTCCCTGTCCCCTATTCCCTGTCCCCTATTCCCTGTCCCCTATTCCCT
>JBGTDH010000745.1:0-6145 GCA_041748435.1 Pirellulales bacterium | reverse complement strand
GTTGCATCGCGCACTTCCACCACCGCATTGAGCGGCGAGCCGAAGCTGGCGGAGCGCACCTGGCAGGTGATTGGGCCATCGCGATCGGCCGTGAACGTAAAGCGGTCCACTTCTTCGATCTTTTTGATCTGTCCTGAGACGCTGATCGGCAGCGCGGGGAGAATTTGAGTGTAGGCCGATTTCTCCGAAATCGGCGCCGGGTCTCGGAGAGACCCGGCTACATTACGCGAGCGGCTGGTGAAGTACGTCGATCAGGCGGCGGCCGGGGATGAGGATAGCGCTGATTATTGGCGCGAGTGGAAGTATCGCCTGCTGATTGGATTCGATCAGCCACAGGCGTTGGCGGCCGAGTTGCAGGTCTGGATGCGGGACGATCCGCTGCATCGCTGGCGGCCGGCCCTGGGCTACGTGCTGGCCGAGCAAGGTTCGTTGGACGCGGCGGTGAAACTGTTCGAGGGTGTGGAGTTGGCCGATGAGCTCGGTCCGAGCGCGTATCGCACGCTGGCCGATTGGTATCAGGCGCTGGGCCGCCGCGACGACTACGAGCGGGCCATGATTCGCAGCTACGGCACGATCGAGGAATATCAGCTCAGCCGGTTCATCAACAGCAAGCTCAACGTGTGGAGGTACGGAGGCGATCGTCCGTTGCCCAGCGAACTGGACCCGCAGGTGCTGCTAGCCTTCCGGGCGTTATTCGCCAAGAGCGGCAGTCCGCAAAGCTATGGCTATCAACTGCGCGAGTTCTATCGAGCCACGCGGGACTTCCGCTTGTTGGCGGTGCTGGCCGACGCCGTGCTAGGGCACTCGCCGGGGGGTGCGTATCCGCTGTTGGAGCAACTGCGCGGCGTGCTGGACGAGGTTCGCGAGGAGGCCACGGCCGATTCGCTGGTCGAGCGGATCGGCCAAGTGCGGGCACGGGTGAAGACGCCCGTCGACGCCCGCGCGCTCGATCTGCTGGAGGCGCTGGTGGAGCGACGGGCCGCCGAGTTGCTGAACCAGCCGGGGCCGCACATCGAGCGATCTTTGACGGCGCTGACACGGTCCTTCGAGCACGAGCTCACGCCCGGCGAGCCGCGGCTGTTAGCCGATCTGCTGGCCAGCCTGGGAAGAATCACGCAAGAGAAGCTGGCGGCCGAGCAACTGCGTCAACTGGAAGCGCTGGACCGCCGCGAGGGAAAGAGCGATCTCGATCGCTTGCTGATCGCATATCGTCTGGCATCGGCCTACTGGAACTACGCCCGGCGCGGCGCGGCCATCGAGCGGCTGGAAGCGGCCCTTCGCGAGCATTGGCAAACAGCGGGGGGGCAGTTGATTGCGATGGCCAACGAGCCGTTCAGCACGCTGGTGCGGTTCCATGAAGAGCGGCGGCAGTTCATCCGTGGCGAGATTCTGATCGCCACTGAGTTGGCGCTGCCGGCAAATCGTCAGCAGCAGCAATGGCTCAACGTGCGGCGATTCGAACTCTATCGGGAGTCGATCTCTGCCGGCGGCGAGACTTCGCTCGGCGTAGGCATCGCGCAGTTCGCCGGCGTGACCCGGGCCATGCAGACGGCATTGGAAGCAGCCGACGCCGAGCATCGCTACCAGCTCATCGAACGGTTGTGCCAGATTTACGGCGCCGCGAATGAGCCGCCGCTCGGATTGCAGCCGGCGATACGCGAAGATCTGGAGGCGTTCGCCTTCACGCGGCTGCCGCCTCTGCTGACCGGCCAGACGAATCACTACGGGAACATCGTGTCGCGCGTCGGTCACACCTTGCACGACCTGACCGGCGTGCGGGTGGGGGTAAAGTTTCTGATCGAGCGGCTGGAGCAGGAGCCGGGCTGGCTGCGGTACAGCAATCAGGAGGGTTGGAACCAGCACGGCGGCACGCTGAGCACGTGGCGCGTCGAGTTGGGGCAGTTGGGCGATCTGCAACCGCGGCTGCTGGCGCTGGTGCTCAAGGAGCTGAACCGCGATCTGGCGACGCGGCAGCAACGCAACCGGCATCTGTACCATCAACATTACGGCAACTTCTGGCCCGAGCAGGCCGAGGCCTTCGCCCGCGAAACCGACATTGTGCTGGCCAAGCACAAGGATTCGGTGGAGAGCGTGAAGTACATTGCCCGTTATCTCGATGAGGGATTGGGCCGCACAACGCGCGCCGCGGCGGTGTTGCGTGAGGCGTTAACACGCGGGGTCCTGGACGAGGCGGGCACGTTTCAACTGGTCGAGTACTGGCAGCGATTGGAGCGCTATCAAGAATCGATCGCCCTGTTGGAGCCGCTGATGCAGAGGCGGCCGGACAACTTGCAGTATCGTGTCTACCTTCTGCGGGCTTACTTCAAGACCAAACGCCCCGAGCAACTAGTGAAGTTGCTGGACGAGACCGATGCGCTCTTCCATCAGAACAACCGCTGGACCGAAGCGGTGCTGGCCCAGTTGGCGGCCAGTTGCCTGGAGACCGAGCTGTTCGAGCGAAGCGTGACGTACTACAAGGAGCTGATTCCGCTGCACGAGCGGACGCAGCCAGGGCGCGGGATCGGGGCGGGGACGCTTTCCGACTACTACTCGAAGCTGGCCTCCGCGCACGCCGGCTTGAACCAAACCGCCGAGGCAGTTGAAGCGGCCTGCGGCGGCGTCGTTGCCTGGGGGCCGCGACACGAGAATCGGCAGCACGCGTTGAACGTGCTGGCGGATGTCTTGCGCAAATCGCCCGATCCGGATGCCTACGTGACGCAACTCGATCGGCAGACGGCCGAGACGGGTCTGCATAATCCGCTGGTGAGAAAAGGGCTAGGGCAGGTGTATCAGGAGCGCAGAGAGCATGCGAAGGCCATCGCGCAATTGAAGCTGGCCTTGGATTTGCAACCGAACGATGCGCAAACGCACGCTTTTCTGTTGGCCAGCTACGACGCGACGCAGGACAACGCCGGGGCGATTGAAGCGCTCTATTCGGCGGTGCAACTGCGGCGGAGGGAGTTGCCGCTGTATCGATCCTTGGCCGAGCGGCTGATTAAGCTGGATCGCACGACGGAAGCGGAGCGGGCCTTTACGTCGATGATCGAGATGCAGCCTTTGGAGACGGAGAGCCATACGCTACTCGCAGAAATCCGCCAACAGCAAGATCGCTGGCCGGATGCGATCGGCCATTGGCGTCGCGTGGCGGAGTTGCGATCTCTGGAGCCCACCGGCCTATTGAAGCTGGCCGAAGCACAGTTGCACGAGAAGCAAGGACCCGAGGCGGGCGAGACCATCAAGCGGCTGCGAGCCCGCGCCTGGCCGGAGCGGTTCAATAACCTTGATTTGGAGATCCGGCAACTAGAAGAGCGATTGCAGCGTGAAATGAAGCCGTAAGTTAAGAAACCGCGGATGACAGCGGATGAGAGCGGATGACGCGGATGTAGGAGAGAGCACTACTCCAGCAGTCCTTGCCCTTGGCGGCGGAGGCGGGACATGACGCGGCTTTTAGCGATGAAGACGGCGTTGGCGGTGGTGTTGAGCTCGCGGGCGACTTCATCCGCGCTGAGGCCGTCGAGGGCGAAGCGTTCGAAGGCCCGCCATTGTTTCTCGGAGAACTCGGGGCGGATCTGCCGCAGCAGGAACTGGGTCACGTGCTGATCGTGCTCGCGGTCCCAGGCCTGACTGAGGCTACTGTGCGGATCTTCCAACTGGGCGATCATCTGGCCGTACTCGCTTCCGCCGGCGGCAGTGGGCTGCCGCTGCCAGCGACGCCAATGATCTCGCAAGCAGTTCACGGTGATGGCCTTAAGCCAGGCGCGGAAGGCGCCCGTCCGCGGCTGGAGCTCGAACTCGGGGAGCTTGCGCACCACCACGGCGAGTACGTCTTGCACTACGTCGTCGGCATCGTGCGGCGCAGCCCCATGCCGCTTGAGCCATCCGCGAAACAGCGGGCCGTACAGATCGACGAGCCGCCGCCAAGCCTGGTCGTCGGACCCGGAGCGCAACGCATCGAGCAAGCTGGTGGAAGTGTCCAAAAGGCTTCCCATATTAGGGCGTGCAATCCCTGATTCTAAACCGGCCGCAGCGCGGTCAGCCAGCACAAGAAAGCATGGAGTCGCCGGGCACGGCGGGGCTAGCCCAGTTCCGCATAGCGAATCTGGACCTGCACAATCTGTTCGCTGGCGGCGAAGAAGGCCTGCAAGACTTGCGGATCGAAATGCGTGCCGCGCCCTTCTTCGAGAATGGAGAAGCACTTCTTCCGAGGAAACGCCGGCTTGTAGCTTCGCTTGGTGCTGAGGGCGTCGAAGACGTCGGCCACGGCCGTGATCCGGCCCTCCAGGGGAATATCCTCGCCGGCCAGACCAATCGGATATCCAGTTCCGTCCCAGCGTTCATGATGCGTAAGCGCAATCCGAGCGGCCATGTCCAGCACGGGAGAGCCACACCCGGACAGCAGCCGCTCCCCTAGCTCCGCATGCTTGCGCAGGCTGGACCGTTCGGGTTCCGAGAGCGATTCGAAGATCTGCATGCTAATGGTGCAATGCCGCTGGATGATCTCGAACTCCTCGGGCGTGAGCTTGCCGGGCTTGGCCAGGATGGCATCCGGGACGCCGATCTTCCCCACGTCGTGCAACTGCGCGGCCAGCTCCAGCATCTCGACCCGCGCCGGATCCCAGCCTAGTTGCGAGGCAATCAGGGCCGCATAGCGCCCTACGCGCACGATGTGCCGGCCGGTGTCGTCGTCGCGGAACTCGGCCGCGCGGGCCAGGCAGTGGATGATGTTCTGACGCGAGGCCTCTAATTGCGCAGTCCGCTGCTGCACGAGTCGCTCCAGATCGGCGGCATGATGGCGAAGATTGTCGTGATGGGCCTTGGCCAAGAGCACGTTGCGAACGCGGGACACCAGCTCGCTGGGATCGACGGGTTTGGCCAGGAAGTCGGTGGCCCCCAGAGAGAGCGCCCGGCACTTGGTTTCCCGGTCTTCCAATGCGGTGAGCATCACGATCGGAATGTGCGCCAGTTGGTGGTCGGCGCGAATGGCCTCCAACAGCTCCAAGCCGTTGAAGTTGGGCATTACGATATCCAGCAACACAAGGTCCGGCTCCGATCGAATGATCAGCGGGAGCACCTCGGCGGCATTGCAGGTGGAGCAGAAGTCGGTGTAGCCCGCGGCCGTGAGGTATTTGCGCACGACCTTGATGTTGATCGGCTCGTCGTCGACCAGCAGAATACGCGGGGCGCGCGGGCTCGTGGGCGCAGGACCGGGCGCGCTGCTGAGGTCGCGGTGAGATTGCGGAAGACAGGGAATGTCGAACAGGGCGGCGCCGAAGGCGGTTGCGCAGCTTTCCAGTTGCATGATCGTTGAGGATTCTGTGGTTGAAGGATTCTGGCCGCTAAGCCGCAAGCGTGTGATCGCGTCCGGGGATGTTGTCATCTGCTCGCGGGGAGTTGAATGCGCCGCACGAGCGCTTCGAGCAGCCCGACTATCTCGCCGATCTGGGCCGCGGCGCCTTGGCGGGCCAGCTTCTCCAGACGGCCGGCAGGTTCCGTGAATGCATCGAAGCCCGCCGTTCCGGCGGCGCCCTTGATCCAATGGGCGATCTCGGCCACGAGCCGCAGGTCGCCCTGTTGTGAGGCCGTTTGCAGGGCCGCCAGCTTCTCGTGCAAGCGCTCGACAAACTCCTCCACAATTTCCAGGAACTCCACGTCATCCAAGGGAAGCGAGGAGCGCAGTGGTTGCTCGGGCGAGGGGATGTGATCTTCCGAAGCTGGCGGCGTCGGGGAACCGAGCGCTTCGGCCGCCGCTTCCACTAACCGTTGCGGATCGATGGGCTTGGTCAAATATCCCGAGCAGCCGGCGTCGAGGCATTTCTGTTCGTCGCCGGACATGGCATGGGCCGTCAGGGCGATGATCGGCGTCGTGCAGCCTTGCCGCCGCAGCTCGCGGGCCGCGGTGTAGCCGTCCATGACGGGCATCTGCATATCCATCAGGATCAGATCGAACGACTCCCAAGTGGCGGCTTCCACGCCGGCCTGGCCATTCTCGGCGGAGCGAATCTTCGCTCCGGCCCGCTCGAGCACCAGGCTGATCAGCTTGCGGTTGGTTACGCCGTCTTCGACCAGCAAGATGCGGCACGGCGGCAGCGATCGCGGCGCCCGCCTCTGGCGATCTGCGTGGGCCGGCACGACATCCGATCCCGCG
>JBGTDH010000744.1:0-1876 GCA_041748435.1 Pirellulales bacterium | reverse complement strand
CATCGGCCGCTTGCGCACCTTGCGCCGCGCTGGCGGCGTAACCCACAAAGAAGCTGGCGCGCTTGACCGACTCCGGATCGATCTTCTCCAACTCGGCCACGTGCTCCTTGGCTTCCGGCAAGGGGCACGCCTTGAGGAACTGCACCACCGGCACGCGGACCCAACTCGTTTTGTCGTCCGATTCCTTGAACAGCTTCACGAGCCTGTCCATCGATTGCCAGTCCTGCCAGCGGGCCAGGTCGGGAATCACCAGGTCGGCTAGCTGCGGGCGATCGAGCATGTGCCGCAGCCCTTCCACCAGCCGCTCCTTGGGAATGATCTTTTCTTCTTGGCCGTGGAACCGCAGGGCCATAATGGCCGAGTAAGTATCCGTGTACTCGGCCTTGGCGTTGGCCAGGAAGTGCTCTTCGATCAGCGGCATGCCCTCGGGACCCTTCAGCGTGAGATAGCAGGCGATCATGGCGTCCAGCGCCGTCTTGGGCTCGCCGTCCGGCTCCTCGCGCGTGATCAGGTCTTCCAACATCTGCACGTCGGGCTCGGTCCCGCACACGCCCAGCATGGTGAGATACAACCGGCGGCGGCTGGCCAGCACGCTTCTATCCTGAATCCAGGCCACGAGCTTTGCGTGCTGCATGCGATCCTTGAGGTCCTTCACTTCGCTGTAAGGCGCCTTGGCGAACTCGTCGTAGGAATCGCGGGCCAGTAGCTCGTCTTTGTCTTCCAGGTAGTCTTGAAAGAACGCCAGGCGATCGGCCCCCTTCTCCGGGAGCGCTTGCAGTTTGCCGATGTACTCCACGGCCCGTTCCGTCAGCGGCACCGGGGCATTCCAGGCCACCTCGGGCGGATCGGTCCCCAGGATCAGGAACTTCGTTCCCTTGGGCTGCTGGCCGAAGTATAGAACTTCGATCTGTTTCTTGTCCTTCAGTTGCTCGCCGCCCTTGAGCACCTGAATGATTTCGAAACGGGTCTTCCCGACATTCGCGGCCGGCCCCAGCGGCTCGTCCGCATTGGGCTTCGCTGCCGCCGGCTGCTCGATCAGTTGAGCCACCACGCCCACCTGGACGGTGTTGATCTCTTCCGTGAAGGTCTGGCTCACGGCACTACAGAAGGGGCAGGCCGCGGCAACCGATCCCGCCAGCATCAGGATTGCGGACGCAATCGCAACGGATGATCGAAAACAGGCTTCCATTACAAACCTCCTGGTAGAGCACGTTGAGCGGCGATAGCCCACCAGCCGGCCGCTGACCAACGAATACTCTATATTACCAGACGGTTCCAGCCCGTGGCTAGCATTCAATGCGGTTGTCGCTGCGATTCAGACGCGGAATAATGAAAGCCGTCCTACCAGCCCTCACTCCGGTTTCGGCGATGGCCAGGGGACGCTGCGGACGAAGCGGCCGCCGCTTTCGTACCAGCCTTGACGCCGGAAGTGGCACCAGCTCACGTCGAGCAGCAAGTGCATCCACTCTTCGGGCGATTTCTCCAGCGATGCCACCAACAGCCGGTGCTCCAGCGCGGCGGGATGATAGAAGCCCAGCCCACGCTCCGAGATGTGCTTGCCGGCCACGACCACGGCGTCGCCGATGGGCGTTATCCCGTCGGCCGCTACCGGCGTGAGATGCACCAGCTTGGCATAAGGAAAACGCTCCGCACGGCGGCGTTCCATGCGGTCGGCTTGCGGAAAGAGCGAAGTCAAGAGGCCCCAAACCTGGCCCCGCAGCGGCGGCTCGGTCAATTCCGGGTTCGGGGCCGGTCGCGCCGCGGGCGCGTCGGCCAGTGTGGTGCTCATCAAGATGCGATTGGTCGGTGTCAAAGCGTGGAGTTTCCAGCGAGCGCGTTCTCTAAGAACGGCCCGGCAAGACGAAGACACGGAATC
>JBGTDH010000743.1:0-4417 GCA_041748435.1 Pirellulales bacterium | reverse complement strand
TCGGTTTCCATCTCGCGGCGAATTTGCGTCCGTAGCGATTCGTCATCCAAACTCTTTATCAGCGCCGGCATCCCACGGGCGGCATGCTTGGGGTGGATGAACGCGGCCATCCCCAGACCGTTGTTGATATAGGGGTACACATCGGCCGTGACCTGCTGGCCCGCAGCCCGCGCGGCGGCGATGCGGGCAATGGCCAGGGGCATCTGCCCCCAATTCTGTTGCCCGGCCGCCTTGAGATGAAAGATATGCACGCGTGTGCCGGCGGCGCGGCCGATGGCCAGCGCCTCGTCGATGGCTTCCAGCAGGCGGTCGCCTTCGTTGCGCATGTGCGTGAAATACCCGCCTCCGTGACGTCCGGCTACTTTGGCCAACTCGGCCACTTCTTCCGTGCTGGCATACACGGCCGGCGGATAGATCAACGCGGTCGAAAGACCGATCGCCCCGGCCTGCATCGCTTCTTCGACCAGCGCCTGCATTCTTTCCATTTCTTCCGGCGACGGGCGGCGATCGACATCTCCCAGAACGGCGCGCCGCACCTGCGTATGGCCCACGGTCTGCACGCAATTGATCGGCAACCCCGCTTTGTCGACCACGGCGAAATACTCCGCCATCGTCGACCAGCCGGCGGAGCGGGCATCCTCTGGCGTCAGCGGAGCGGCGGAGATACCCTCGCCCGCGTTGATGGTGGTGACCCCTTGCGTGAGCAGATTCATTGCCGCCGCGGGATTCTCCAGGCACGGCGCCGCGGTCTGGCCCATCATGTCGATGAACCCCGGCGCCACGACCAGCCCCGCGGCATCCAGCGTGATTCTCGCTTCCCTACCCTCCAGCCGGCCGATGGCCACAATGCGACCTGCGCGAATCGCCACATCTGCCTGATACCATGGCGCCCCGGTGCCATCGACAACACGGCCGTTGCGAATCAGCACATCACATGGCTCCGCGGCCAGGGCATGGGAGGCGATCATCAAGAACACCCAAAGAAGGCGATGGCTCATAAGGAGTGCGGCGACTTGTCGCCGCTTTGAGAGTTTTGGAGTCTTACAATCTCGCGTCCTAAAGTCTAAAAGCGGCGACCAATCGCCGCACTCCAGATTATCTCGCCTCGTGCCATTGTGCGACTCCTCTTCACTGGCGGCGCGTGGCTCCGCTATAATTCGGCCGCGCGATGAGAGACTTGGTTTTGCGATAGAGGAGATCTCTACGGCTGGCTTGCGAGTGGGAATCGGGCACGATACGCATCGGCTGGTGGCCGGGGGGCCGCTGCGCTTGGGCGGCGTCGAGATTCCCCACGAGCGCAGCCTGATGGGACATAGCGATGCCGATGTGCTGCTGCATGCCGTGACCGATGCTCTGCTGGGGGCGGCCGGATTGGGCGATATCGGCGAGTTGTTCCCCGATACCGATCCGGCCAACCGTGGGCGAGATTCGCCCGACATGCTGCGGCGGGCGAACGAGCGGGTCCTGGCTGCCGGATATCGGCTGGTGAATGTCGATGCGATTGTGTTTGCCCAGCGGCCGAAGCTGTCGCCCTACAAAGAGGCGATTCGGCAGCGCGTGGCCGAGATTCTGGCCATCGAGCCCGGGGCGGTCGGCGTGAAGGCCAAGACCGGGGAAGGCGTGGGAGAAGTGGGGCGCGAAGAAATCATCATGGCTCAAGCCGTTGTGCTTCTGGAATCATGCTCACCGTGAAAGAACAAGTGTCGCAAGAATCGTCGTCCACAGCCAAGACCGCGCTCCCTGCACTCCGTGTGTACAGCACGCTCTCCAAAACCAAGGAGCCGCTGGAAACTGTCCAGCCGGGCAAGGTAGGCATCTACCTGTGCGGTCCCACGGTCTATAAGCCCAGCCACATTGGCCACATGGTGGGGCCGGTGATCTTCGACGCCATCAAGCGCTATCTGGCCTATTGCGGCTATCAGGTGACGCTGGTGATCAACATTACCGATGTCGACGACAAGCTCATCGCCGAGAGCCAGAAGCGCGGCATCTCCATGCAGGCCGTGGCCGAGGAGATGACGGCCGATTACATGGCCAACCTGCAAGCCATGGGCATCGACACGGTCGATCATTTCCCCAAGGCCACGGAGAGCATCGAGGAGATCATTCAGATCACGCGCGAGCTCATCGAGCGGGGCTTCGCCTACGCGTCCGATGGCGATGTCTACTTCGACGTGGGCAAGGACCGCGAGTACGGCAAGCTCAGCGGGCGGAGTTTGGAATCGATGTTGGGCGAAGGGGGCAGCACGGCCGAGAGGAAGCGTTCCGCGGCCGACTTCGCACTGTGGAAGAGCGCCAAAGCGGGCGAACCCTCCTGGAACAGTCCCTGGGGCAAGGGGCGCCCGGGATGGCATATCGAGTGCTCCGCCATGAGCCGCCGCATCCTGGGAGAGACGTTTGATATTCATGGCGGCGGTCTCGATCTGGTCTTTCCCCATCACGAGAACGAAGTGGCCCAGAGCGAATGCTGCCACGGCAAGCCGCTGGCGCGCTACTGGCTGCACAACGGCTTGATGCAGGCCTCCAGCGAAGTGGGCAAGGTAGGAGGCCGCAACACGCGCGAAACCAGCGAGGCCGAAACTTCCGTCAGCGGCGCTATGGAAGCACAGAACGCCGGCAAGATCAGCAAGAGCCGCGGGGCGAGCCCGTTCCGCGAGTTGCTCCAGGATTTTCAACCCGAGACCATTCGCTTCTTTTTGCTCTCCACGCACTATCGGCGGCCGATCGATTTCAGCGAAGAGCGCATTCGCGAAGTCGATAAGGGATTGGACACCTTCCATCGCTTCTTCAAACGCTATCAGCGCGTGATCGGTCAAAGCTTCTTTGCGATCCAGCCCGCTGCACAACGTCCGCAAGGAGAGTTCCCGCCGCAAGGGGAGCTGCTTACGCAAGTGCAGGGATTGCGGAAGCGGTTCCTGGAATCGATGGACGACGATTTCAACACCGGCGGCGCAATCGGCGACCTGTTCGAGCTGGTCCGCGCGCTCAATAAATTCGTCGACGACGAGAAACTGGAGGGCGCCGGCAAGAACGATGCCGCCAAAGTCGCCGCACTTCAGCGCGGCGCCTCCACGCTCAAGGAACTCGGCGCCGTGTTGGGTTTGTTCCGCACGCCGCGTGAAGAATCGGCGGCGGCGAGCGGCGGGGATGAGCTCGTCGGTCAGCTCATGCAGCTCTTGATCGAGATTCGCGCTGATGCCCGCAAGGCCAAGAACTTTGCCACTGCCGACAAGGTGCGCACCTCCCTCACAGCGTTGGGCATTACGTTGGAAGACCGCCCCGATGGCACCGAGTGGACGCGCTCCAAATAGTTCGTAGTGCTCGCCCTCATGAATGCAGCTCCGATTCCCGAAACCCGGCTTCCTTATTGGCCCGTGCGGCGCGGCAAGGTGCGGGACGTTTACGATCTCGGTGAAAGGCTGCTGTTGGTTAGCACAGACCGCATTAGCGCCTTCGATTGGGTGCTGCCCAGCGGCATTCCCGACAAGGGACGTGTGCTCACCCAACTCAGTAGCTTTTGGTTCTCCTCGCTGAAAGAGCCCAATCACACGCTGCCCGTGGGGTTGAGTGACCTCCCGGAATTGAACTCCGCAGAGCGCGAGCTCCTCGCTGGCCGGAGCATGCTGGTGCGCAAGACGCAGGTGGTGCCCATCGAGTGCGTGGTGCGCGGCTACCTGGCGGGCTCCGGCTGGAAGGAATATCGTCAGCACGGGACCGTGTGCGGTCTTAAACTTCCGCCGGGTCTGCGCGAAAGCGATCGTCTGCCCGAACCGATCTTCACGCCTGCCACCAAGGAGGAAGCAGGCCACGACATTAATATCCCCTTCGAGCGGATGATCGAACTGGTAGGGTCCGACGTGGCTCACGAGCTGCGCCGCCGCAGCCTGGCCGTGTACGAGCGCGGGGCGGAGCATGCCCGTCAGCGCGGGATCATCATCGCCGACACGAAGTTCGAATGGGGCCGCATTGACGGCGAGTTGATCCTGATCGACGAAGTGCTTACGCCCGACAGCAGCCGCTTCTGGCCGGCCGATCGATATCAGCCCGGCGGCAGCCCGCCTTCGTTCGACAAGCAGTTCGTGCGGGACTGGCTGGAGAGCACGCCGTGGGACAAGAGCAGCCCGCCGCCAGAACTGCCCGCCGAAGTGATCCAGCGCACGCGGTCGAAATATATCGAGGCGTTGGAGCGTCTCAGCGACAGGATGTTTGGATAGAGTCATCAATATTCGACGGAAAACGGCGAATACCTGGATGACGCCGCTCGATTCCTCGACTATTCTGTGCGTTTCGCCGTCATATCATCCTGTCTGGAGATTTCCCATGGCCCCGTCGCGATTGTTGTGCCTCGCACTTGCATTGCTCCTTTGGGTGACCACACATGCTTCGGCTCAAGTGCTGCTCAAGCCCAAGCCGCAGG
>JBGTDH010000742.1:0-10896 GCA_041748435.1 Pirellulales bacterium | reverse complement strand
GCATCTCACGCTCGAAGATCTCAATGCTCGCGCCCTTAGAGCTGTACTTTCGATGGCTCCCTATCTCAACCCTCTTGAAATTTGGCTGATCCATCTCCAGCCACAGCATTCGAGTCATGTGGTAAAGGTGGTAGCTGTATGCGTTGGGATATGGCGGCGAGCAGACGACCAGGTCGATCGGGTCGAGTTCTGGTTTTGTCAAAACATTGGCGTTGACGATGTAGCTGCGGAACCTCGGCTCCACCAACTCCGTAAATTCGCGCACAACATGAACAGCATCGGAGAGCGATTTTGCGAATCGACGGAACGTGTCGCCCGGCCCGATCTGTTTCACGCGTCGCACGTAGCGAGTGTCGGAGTCTTGCTTTGAAACGGTGACGACGATCGCCGAGAAGGCGGTGTATGCAACATTCCGCGATGCCGGAGGAATGTCGCGACACCATCCGCGCAGTTCTGCAAGCTCCTCAACAACAAACGGCTTAAACCAAAATGAAATTGCCTGTGCGTCAGGGCGTGGTGCGACCGACACGAACCGGTCTTCTGGGAAGAGGGGCCGCCGGGTCTGCGACAACTGCGCGCCGAAAGTCGCGGCACGCTTGGCGAGATTATCGAGCTCGCTTAGCTGTGATTCGTCCAGGTATGCCGTCTTGGCTTGTGTGATTAAGCACGCCAAAGGATTTGCGTCGATGCCGACCGCGTTACGTTTGAGCGTCAACGCCTCGACTAGCGTCGTCCCACTACCGCAGAATATGTCCGCAACTGTTTCGCCAACACTGGAGAGCTCCTGAATTAGGGCGTTGGGGATCTGCGGGATGAACTTGGCAGGGTACGGATGAATGCCGTGAGTAAGATAGTTCGTCTTGGCATCAACAAAGTCCCAATCCAAACCTTCAAGGCGTTGAACTTCAGCGGAAGCTGTTTTCCTGGTGACGCCCTTTGCGACGCGCTCGATGTGCGTAGCCTCCAACTCGGAGAAGATTCGCCAGCCGCGATGGTCCCGAGCGGGTTCGGGAACAACTCCCTTCCGGAGCCATCGCAGAAGCGTGTCGCGATGTAGTCCGGCCCGTTGCGCCACGTCCGCTGTTGACTGATGTGCCACGCGACCTCCGCTCTTAGAATGACTCACGGCTGGCGCGCCTATAGTTGCCTATAGTTTGCCGCTCGTCAAGTACCGCTCTGAATGCTGCCTCGTTCAGGCTGTGACAAGCTCCGAACGACCGGTATAATCGCTACCGGTTAACAACGTCCCACGATTGTGGGAGAATAGCGGCTCTCGCGTCGATGCAGGGTGGCATCGGCCGCCAGCGTTCGTCCAAGATCCAATGGAGTCTGTCTTGGCAGCTTCCTCGGCGAAATCGTCTCGCGATACCCGTCAACTCAACCTGCGCCTGGCCGATCCGGAGGCCGAGGCGGAAACCGAAGCGGAAGACGACGCCAGCGCGTCGCCCGCGGACGTCTCCAACGGCGAGGGGCATAAGAACGGCGCGCCCAAGCGGCGGGCCACGGCCCAATCAATGGCGGCCGGGCAGCGGGATATCTCGGTCAGCGAGTTCTTCGCCAAGAACCGCCACCTGCTGGGTTTCGATAATCCCCGCAAGGCCCTGCTCACCACCGTCAAAGAGGCCGTCGACAACGCCCTGGATGCCTGCGAAGAGGCTGGCATCCTTCCCGAGGTCTGGGTTCACATTCAGGCCACCGGAGAGAACCGCTACAAGGTGGGCGTGCAAGACAACGGCCCGGGCATCATGAAGGCCCAGATCCCCAACATCTTTGGCAAGCTGCTGTACGGATCGAAGTTCCATCGCCTGCGGATGAGCCGCGGACAGCAAGGCATCGGCATCAGCGCCGCCGGCATGTACGGCCTGCTGACCACGGGCAAGCCGGTCAAGATTATCTCCCGCATCGATCGCAAGAAGCACGCCCACTACTACGAGCTGCAGATCAACACCAAGGTCAATCGGCCTGAGATTCTCAACGGCAAGGGGGAGGGTGTTGATATCCCGCCCGGTGAGCGCGGCCAGAAGATGATCGAAGAGCACGAGATCGAATGGGTTGATGTCGATCACGGCACGCGCGTGACGATCGAGCTGGAGGCCAAGTACCAGCGCGGCCGGGGCAGCGTCGACGATTATCTCGAGCAGACCGTGATCGCCAACCCGCACGTCACGCTGCATTATGTCGATCCCGACGGCACGCCGACCGATTACCCGCGGGCTACCGATCAGCTTCCCCCCGAGCCTAAGGAGATTAAGCCGCATCCCTACGGCGTGGAGTTGGGCATGCTGGTCACGATGCTCAAAGACACCAAGGCCACGACATTGGCGCAGTTCCTGACCACGAGCTTCTCGCGCGTGAGCTCCGGGGTGGCCCAGCGCATCTGCGAGGCAGCCAAGCTCGGCACGCGGACGTCGGTGAGGAAAGTGCATCGCGAGGAGGCCGATCGTCTTTACAAAGCGATCCAGGCCACGAAGATCGCCAATCCACAGACCGATTGCATCTCTCACATCGGCGAAGACCTGCTGCTCAAGGGGCTGCACAAGGTGGTTCCCGGCGAGTTCTACGCCGCGGCCACGCGTCCGCCGGCCGTGTATCGCGGCAACCCGTTCCAGATCGAGGTGGCCTTGGCCTTCGGCGGCTCTCCGCAGACGCACAAGGTCTCGCTCGATGCCCTCACGGAGATGCTCGGCCAGAGCGATGCCCGCACACTGCGGCAGTTCCTGATCAACACGTTCAACGGCCTGGGCACCGAGGCGGCCGATCGCATTCTCACGGCCGCCGATGTCGGCGTGCGGGTCTCGCCGGCCCGCATCAAAGCCAAAGAGATCGAGAAGCTGCACTCCGCCATGCAGCACGTGAGTGCCGACGATGGCCAGACGATGAGCGTGCTGCGATATGCCAACCGCGTGCCGCTGCAATTCCAGCCGGGGGCCTGTGCCATCACGCAATCGATCATGGGCACCAACTGGCGTTCCTACGGCCTGAGCCAATCCCGCGGCGGTCTGCCGAGCGGCCCGGTCACGGTGATGGTTCACATGGCCAGCGTTTGGGTTCCCTTCACCAGCGAAAGCAAGGAAGCCGTCGCCGGCTATCCGGAGATTCAGAAAGAGCTGCGTCTGGCGTTGCAAACCGTCGGCCGCAAACTGGCCCTCTACATGAACCGCCGCAAGCGTGTGAAGCAGGAAGGGGAGCGCCGCAACATTTTCCTGCGCTACCTGGGCGAAGTCGCCACGGCCGTGAGCACGATCAAGGAAGAAACCAACCGCGACGAGCTGTATGAGCAGCTCGTGGAAGTCGCCCGCAAGAAGACCCACCAAGCCGACCTGGAGCTCGACTCCAAAGGCAAACCCGTCGAACCCGCCGACGACGACTTCGGCGAACACGTGCTGATTGTGGAGCAGGGGGAAATTACATCCACGGGGGCCGGGCAATCATCAACCGCCAAATGACTCTGAGCGTTGAGTGAAACCGCAACAGAAACCAGCGAGTGCGTATTGGCCTTATCGCCTGTTGGCGGTTGTGTCGGGCTTGATCTTCTGTGGATGCTGGCTCGCTGCGATGTACGCAGTGCTGCACAACGAGAGTGCAGCCGTGTTCTTCCTGGGGGGAATGGGCGTCGTCGGAGTGCCCTGGCTCGGCGTCATTTTTAATGTGTGCGCGTTTCCTTGGTCGTACAGCGTCTTGGGACGCCTGACTCGCACTAGCTTTCCGTCCGAGGAGCCCGTGGCGGCTTTTCACGGATGTTGGGCAAGAGTGGGCAATCTGCGAATGACATGGCCCTGCGCATCATGGCTCGTGTTCTCGTCCGGACTCGGGATGAGGATCGACATCATCGGCAAGGCATTCTTGCCCTTGGAGACAATCCTGGCCTGGGAGCAGCGTTGGATCGGCTACACCGTCTATCACAACTCACCCGAAGTCCGCAGCCCACTCGCCATGCCCGAGAAAGTCTACACGGCGCTGGCTCAGGCGATGAGCCGCAAGAATTATCCGTTCCCCGCAGCGCGGGTAATCTGATGCATGGATAACCCCATAAGACCATCCGTAACGAACCGAAGGATCGAACATCAATGGCCAAGAATCTGGCCAAACTTCGAACTGTCAGTCGTCACACCATCGATGCCACGTGTGTCGACTACCACAATCGCGAGATCCATGACCGCATTACTCAGAAGTATCGCGTCGTTACGAGTGCCACACTGCCGTGACATAGCGATGGATTTTGCGAGATAGTGTCAGCGCCGACTCTGATCGCGATGCCCATTGCCATCCGCTCAGCTATACTTAATCTATGCCGGATGTAGCCAAACACGATTCGCCGACCAGTCTTTCGACCCGGCTGCCAACCCCCCGGGGTTGGCGCGGGGACCGTATCGTCTCGTACGAGCAGCGGCTTTCGAACAATCGGAGATGGGCCATGCAAGAGGGCGATCGCTATTTTCGCGGCGAGGGGGGCGCGCACGATGCCCTACATAAGATCAGCAAGCGCTTGAATGACCTCAACATCCCGTATGCCGTGGCCGGTGGCCTCGCCCTGTTTTCTCATGGATTCAAACGCTTTACGGACGATGTGGACATTCTCGTGACGCGCGAGGGCCTGCTTCGGATTCATGATGAACTTGAAGGGCGTGGATACCTTCGACCATTCAGCAAGAGCAAGAACCTGCGCGACACCGATCTGGGAGTGAAGATCGAGTTTCTGGTGACAGGGCAATACCCGGGCGATGGCCAGCCCAAGCCAATCGCGTTTCCCAGCCCGACCGATGTGCTGGTCGAAGTTGATGGCATCAAGTACGTGAATCTGCCGACGCTGGTGAGCCTTAAGCTTGCATCGGGGATGACAGGAGTGGGCCGGTCCAAGGACATTGGAGATATTGAAGAACTAATTCGTGTACTTGATCTTCCAGAGAATCTTGCCAATTCTTTGCATTCATTCGTTCAGGCGAAGTACCGCGAGATCTGGGCCATGCTCCACAAGAAGCCACGCCGATATGCCATGCTCTGGCGCAACAAATGGTTGACGGCGGAGGCCAAGTCAATCGACGACATGATTCTGAATCTGCAAAAGGCGGCTGCAGAATTGGAATTGATGCGCTCGGAGGGCGTAATCCTCGATCGCGAGAGCGGAATCGAGGACGATTATGCTGATTTAATCACGATGGACCCAGGCGTCGCAAGAAAGTACGACATGCAGCCGGAAGAACAGCCCGACTACTGGGGCGAGAGCGATGAGCAAAACGGTACTGACCCTGCACAATCCACGGATGGATAATTGATGGCCAAGAAAGCAGGCCTTTAACGCTGCAAGCCGTCGGTCGGACGCTGGCTCTTTACCTGAACCGCCGCAAACGGGTGAAACAGGAACGGGAGCGCTGCAACATTTTCTTGCGCTACCTGGGGAAGTCGACACGGCGGTGAGCACCGGCGTTCATAACTCAGCGGGGGCAACCACGTTCGTCCACCTGCCAGAGTTGGCCGGTCGACACTTCCATCGCCGTCAGCCAACCGCCCAGGCAGCAGCCGGTGTCGAGGCAGATCAGGTGCCCGAGATTCAGAACCTCCGGATGCGGTGTGTGGCCCAGCACGGCAATCTTTCCGGAGCAATGAGGCGCTGGAACGCAGTCCTTTAGTGACTGCCAGCGAAGCGAACTGTCGTCCAGTTGGTTGAGCGGCAGATGCGGCTGGTAATTGGCGTGAAGGAAAAGGTGCGTCGGCGTCTCGTAGCACGGCAAGCAGCCTTCGAGGAAGCGGAAGTGCGATCGCGGGATCAAATCCAGCCGGCAAGTGCTCCCATAGGAGTCCAGGGCTGCAACCCCTCCACAATTCATCCAGAATCGGAAGTCGTCCTTGCCGTTGCGAGCGTTCAACATCATCTCATCATGATTCCCCAGGATCGGCATAAGTCGGCAGCGACCAGCCAGAGCGATCAACTCATCGAGCACTCCCTTGGAATCGATTCCGCGGTCCACATAGTCACCCAGGGTGATGATCGTGTCATCTGGCGTCGGTTCAATGATGTGCAATAGACGGACGAGCGCCGTCGAACAACCGTGAATGTCGCCGATGGCGATCGTGCGAGGCATAGCTTTCACCTGCGAGGAGCAACCCTCCCAGCATAACCAACCTTGAGCCACCCGTGTGCGGTATTGAGCATCCCCTGATTCACTCTCGGGTTGAAGGAAATACGAAAGCTCGATAGGTTAGGCCAGGGCAAACAACTTTGACTGCAGGGACGCCTTGTTTATGGCCAAGAAAGCAGCACGCGCGAGCGGTTCGAATACAACTCAGGCGGCGGCCAAGCGGCGGCTGAATGAACGCGATACGAAGACGATGGGAGACCTGCAAGGGCTGGCGGGGTCCGTCGTGGAGGCGGCGCAGAAGAAGCGGGATCCCTATATCGACGTGCCGACCCGCTCGCTCTCCAACGTGAAGTACAACAAGAGCAAGCGGTTCATCGAAATGGGCACCAGCACCAATCGCCGGCAGCTCTTCAATCTCGCGCAGGCCAAGAGCTACATGCAAACCATTCTCGTGGCCAGCGGCTCCAAGCGGCTGATCGAGGAGGGGAAGACCACCAGCCTCCGCGGTCTGTTCTACATGCTGCTGCACGATATCGAAGGGACCAAGGAAAAAACCTTCGACGACCAGGCCGAGAGCGACACGATCATCGAGGACCTGGAAGTCACGGTCAACGCGCTCCGCGAAGAGCTGCACCTTTATGCCAAGAACGCGGGCTCGATGGTCGGACCCCTCACGCTCATCGACTCCGGCGACGAGATCGACTGTTCCCGCATGGGCTCCGGCGGCTATAGCATTCCCAGCATCGTCGAGCCCCATGTCGTGCAGTTCGTCAAATCGAAGGCCAAATTCATTCTGCACGTGGAAAAAGACACCGTCTGGCGGAGGTTCAACGAAGACAAGTTCTGGCAGAAGTACGACTGCATTCTCACGCACGGCGGCGGGCAGCCCCCGCGCGGCGTGCGGCGGATGGTGCATCGCCTGCACAACGAGCTCAAGCTGCCCGTGTATTGCCTGTTGGACAACGATCCCTGGGGATACTACATCTACAGCGTGCTGAAGCAGGGGTCGATCAACCTGGCGCATGAATCGAAGCGAATGGCCGTGCCCGACGCCAAGTATCTTGGTTTGCGCTCCATCGACTTCACGCGCTGCGAGCTGTCCGACAGCGTGAAGATCACGCTGAATGACACCGATGCCAAGCGTGCCAAACAGATCGCCAGTTATCCCTGGTTCGAGCACAAGCCCAAGTGGCAAAAAGAAATTGAGCAGATGCTCAAGAACGGCTTCAAGCTGGAGGTGGAAAGCCTGATCTCCAAGGACATCAGCTACGTAACGGAGACGTATGTGCCGCAGCGATTAGAAGAGCAAGACTGGTTGGATTAGGGGCGACCGGTGATCGGTGGTACAATCGCCGAAGGAGGCGTGCTCATGGTTTTGCCTACGACGGTGGTTCACAGCGATCCCGACATCCTGGGCGGGGTGCCCGTTTTTGCAGGAACTCGGGTGCCGGTTCGCGCCCTGATTGACTATCTGGGCGGGGGGCAGCCCTTGTCCGAGTTTCTGGAGGATTTCCCGACCGTGACCCGCGAGCAGGCGGTCACGGCACTTCAACTGGCAGCCGGAGTTACCTAAGGCGCCTTCGGCCGCACCAAAGAGGTGAACCACAGAGTCACAGAGAGCACAGAGGAAAGCGCTCAAGACCTGCTTCGTACTCGACTTTCCTCTCTGTGTCCTCCGTGCCTCTGTGGTTTATTCGTCATTTGTCGCCGCGTGAAAACATGTCCGCACCGCGCTAAGGTGTGACGCGATACGCCGATACGCTCGCTAATCACTCTCCCAGGCCCAGGCGGTGGCAGAGCGGCAGGAAACGCAGCGTGAGGAACTCATCCACGCGCCAGAGGTTGCGGGGGCGGTCGGCTTCGAAGAAGACGCTGGCCCCCATGATCAGCAGGTCGCGAAAACTCTTCAGCGGCAACTCGCCGGGTGAGATCGATTGCAAGTGCCGATACACCTCCAGCACGGCGCGATGCAGGCCGAGGAAGTTGAGCATCAACCGCGTGTAGACGTTCACTTCCAGATGATCGTTCACCGCTGACCATCGTAGCTGCGGGCTGAACTGGCCGGCCGCAAGCTCCTCCCAGATCTCACGCGCCCGCGCGACGGCCGCATTCGCTGCTTCCGTGCTCGCGCCGGATTGCAACAGCTCTTGCACGGTGCGCTGTTGCCGTTGCGGCGATTTGGCCCACAGGCGAAACACCTTGGTGGCCTGGTTGAAATAGAACGGCACGTCTTGCAACACCAAGTCGAGCTTCGAGGGGAGCAGCTTGAACAGGCTGGAGCTGGGCAGCACGTCGGGAGAATCGGCCAGGAGCTTGAACTCGGCCACATCGGCTATAAGCTCCGCCAGCACGGCGGTCATGGCCACGCCCAGACGCTCGGCTAACTCGTTCTGCACGAAGCGGCGGAAGCGGTCTTCGTCGAGCGTTGTTTCCGCCGCCGGGCCCAGGAAGCAGGAGCGAAACGTGAGGCGTTCGCGGCCGGCCGCGTCAGTGGTTTCGTCCAGGCGCAGCGGATCGGCGTAGGTGGCCATCGCCTCGTACAATTCCTCGAAGCCCAGCATACTGGCCTGCCAGCCGTGCCCCCACACATCATGGACCACGTACTGATCGATCTTCGCCAGTGGCAGGACCGTAACCATTCGCGGCAGCTCCTGAGCCACGATTGCACGGGAAAGCCCGCTGCGGCGAGCCAGATCGTCCAGTAGTTGCTGCGAGAGTGTGCCGCGCTCGATGCAACCAAAAGCCGGGAAGTTGGCAAACCGCTCCTGGGCGAATTTCTGCAAGCCGCCCAAAAAATCCTGAATCGCCTCGCGGCCGGCCTCATCCAGCGATTCGTAACGCGGCGTCGTGAGCCTGTTCTCCGCAAATGGAACGCAGAAGAAAATCAAGGTGCTGGTGACGATCAGCTCCACTTCACCACAGACCAGCGGCGTGCTGGGGTAGAGCGCCTGAAAGAATTGAAACACGCGCTGCGAGAGATCCGGCGCGCCTGCCCGCAGTTGGAATCGCTCGACCAGCGCGCGGGACAGGGCCTGCTTGCGGCGGGCATCGGCCAGCGACTGATCGACCGACAGCTCGATCACCTCCAACTCGCGCCGCGGCACGCCCAGACGCAACTCGATCTGCTTTCGCAGCCGCTCCATGTTTTCAGGCGTGCGATAGAAATCGGCCTCGTACAGGGGCAGTGCCCGCGAGCCCGCGGTGTCCAGCACGGCATCGCCGCCGAGGATGCATTGATTGATATGCGTCACCAGGAACAACGCGCGCGCCAGCAGCCGCGCCGCGGCCTCGTCCGAAAGATCTTCCAGGGCCAACGGTTCCAGCAACCCCGCCGATCCCTCGACGAGTCGATCGTGCAGCCGCGATAGCTGCGTCAGTTGCTCCGCGGTCGCGGGCTGCGGCTTCTGCGCACACACGCTGCCTTCGAGATCGACAAATGCCCGCAAGTCCTGCAAGACATCCAGCCACGAGGCGGGCACGCAGGCATCGCACAGATTGGTATCGGAGAGCACGGCCGGCATGACAGTCTCGCACAGCTAGATTCGCAGGAAGATGCCGCGACGATACATCCAATACAGAATCAGCCAGTAGATGCTCAGCACGGCTAGCCCTAGCAGCAGCGGCTCGTAGGCCGGGCCGAGAATCCCGAAAGCGTCCTGCCCCAGATGCGTCTGGAGGGCGGCGGGAATGAAATGATCGAACAGGTGCGCGATGCAGTACGCGGCAATCGAGTTCATGCCGATTACGCGCAAGGGGAAGGCCCAGGCTTGCCAACGTCCAACATCCATGACGGCATAGAACGCGGCCAGAATCAGGAAGCACCAGCCGCCGCTGAATAGCGTCCACGCCGGGGTCCAGATGCGCTTCACGCTGGGGCACAGACCGGTGTAGTGCAAGAGTTGGCCGACGGCCAGAAACAGCAAGCCCGCCGCGGCCAGCCGCACGATCTTTCGTCCCGCTGAGAATTCGTCTTTAAGCCAGTCGCCGGCGATGAGGCCCAGGAGCATGGTGGCCAGCGTGGGAATAAAGTTCAGCGTGGCGTAGCCGCCGGCGTTGAAGGCGAATGGCTTGTCCCGCGGAAACAGATTCAGGAGCCACACGTCGAACGCCCAGGCGAGATTGCTGTTCTTGTTCCAGTGCGCGGCCAGGCCCGTGGCATGATGCGGCCAATCGGCCGGCACGCCCACCAAGGGATAATCGAATCCGGCAGGGGCGGCGTACAGCGCAAACGCCCCCCAGTATCCAAGGAGAACCGTTACCAGCGCTAGCCACCACGCCTTGCGCGGCATCAGGCCGATCAGAAACAGCGGCACGTATCCCAAACCAATCTGCGAGAGCGTGTCGACGAAGGTGTAGTTGGTCTGCTTCTGATCGATCGATCGCAGAAACACACCCAGCAACACCAGCAGCAGCGCTCTCCACACGGCGTGCGCCACAGCTCTAATGGTGCTCTGTCCGCGCGCCAGACGGCTGGCCAAAGAGAACGGCAACGCCACGCCAACCAGGAACGAGAACGAGGGCTGAATCAGATCATGCAGGGAGCAGCCGGCCCATTCCACATGCGATTGATGAAACGCCAGAAATCGCCACCAATCGCTGTCCGGCAGGGCCTTGGCCACGCGCGACAGCCGCAGCACCTCGGCCATCATTAACAGCATCACGAACCCGCGATACGCGTCGATCGACGCCACGCGGGCGGGAGCGGCGATCGGCGGCGTGCTCATAGGTGTCGCCTGGCTACCATTTCCAGCTCGGCCTCAGCTCCGCATTCACAACACACCCCTCGGGCCAGCGGCCTTGTTACAAATCGGCCACACAG
>JBGTDH010000741.1:0-4307 GCA_041748435.1 Pirellulales bacterium | reverse complement strand
TGGGCGAAGAACTGACGCCTTTGATGGTGGCCCAAGAGGCGGAAAAAGGTGATGCGTTTGCGTATGAGATTGTGATGCAGACGGCCCGTTACCTGGGGGCCGGCGTGGTGAGCGTGGCCCACATGATCGACCCCAACGGTGTAGTGTTTGGCGGAGCGATGAATTTTGGCGGCCATGCCAGTCCTTTGGGGCGGCGGTTCTTAGAAGTCGTGCGGGAGCAGATGCATCGCCTGGCGTTTCCCGTGGTGGCAGAGAAAGTCGTGATTGATTTCGCCAGCCTCGGCGGCGACGCCGGATACATCGGCGCCGCCGGCATCGCGCGGCTGGCGGCGAAGAAGAAAGCTGGCATTTAAGGGCACAACCCGCTGGCGGCTTAGCGGCAAGATTTACAAACTCGAGACTTCATGGACTGTTCCCACATACGCAACTTCTCCATCATCGCCCACATCGACCACGGCAAGAGCACGTTGGCCGACCGGCTCCTGGAGCGCACCGGCACGATCTCCGTGCGCGAGATGCAGGCCCAGGTGCTGGACGATATGGACCTGGAGCGCCAGCGGGGCATCACCATCAAGGCCCGCACCGTGGCTATGCGCTACATGCACAACGGCCAGGAGTACGAGCTCAACCTGATCGATACGCCGGGGCATGTCGATTTTCATTACGAGGTTTCTCGCAGCCTGGCGTGCTGCGAAGGCGCGGTGCTGCTGGTCGATGCCTTTCAAGGCGTGGAGGCCCAGACCGTGGCCAACGCCTATGCCGCCATGGATCACGATCTGACCATCGTGCCCGTGCTCAACAAGGTCGATCTCAAGCACGCCCGCCCGGAGGAAGTGTTGCAGGAGATGGAGCACAGTCTGGCCGTGCATGCCGAGGAGGTGCTGTGGTGCAGCGCCAAGACGGGCATCGGCACCGACGAACTCCTGGCCGCCATCGTCGAGCGCGTTCCGCCCCCTGCGGGCGATCCGTCCGCCCCGCTGCAAGCGATGGTGTTCGACTCCCATTACGACGAGTATCGCGGCGCCATTATTTACTGCCGTGTGATGAACGGCACGGTGAAAAAGGGGCAAAAGATCAAGCTGCTGCGATCCGGCACCACGTACGAATTGCTGGAGCTGGGGCAGTTCCGGCCGCACCGCGTGGCCTGCGACACGCTGCAAGCAGGGCAAGTCGGTTATTTGATCTGCAACATCAAGAGCCTTTCGCAGGTACACATTGGAGACACGGTAAGCGTGGCGGGCGATGCCTCCGCCGACGCGCTCCCCGGCTACCAGATGCCGCAGCGGATGGTCTTCTGCGGCCTGTATCCCTCCGATGGTCAGAATTTCGAGGAGTTGCGCGAGGCCTTGCAAAAACTGGTAATGAACGATCCCAGCTTCGAGTTCGAGCCGGAAACCAGCGACGCCTTGGGCTTCGGCTTCCGCTGCGGCTTCCTGGGCCTGTTGCATATGGAGATCATTCAGCAGCGGCTGGAACAAGAGGCAGACCTGGACCTGGTGCAGACCGCGCCCAACGTGACGTATGAAGTTCAGAAAAAAAATGGCGAGGTGATGCATATCTACAGCCCGGAGCGAATGCCCGACCTGGGCGAGATCGAAGAGATTCGTCAACCCGTGGTGAAGGTCAACTTCATCTTGCCGACGGAATCGATCGGACCGGTGATGCAGTTGTGCTCGGATCGTCGCGGAATCTATGTGAAGACGGAGTATCTCTCGCCCACGCGCGCCATTCTGACCTACGAGTTGCCGCTGGCCGAGGTGATCTACGACATGCACGACAAGCTCAAGAGCTGCACCCGCGGCTACGGCACGATGGATTACGAGCTGATCGGCTATCAGGCGGCCGACCTGGTGCGTCTGGACATTCTGGTGGGAGGCAAGAAGGTGGATGCCCTGTCGATTATCTGCCACCGCAAAGATTCGGAGCGGCGGGGGCGGAACATCGTAAAAAAACTCCGCAACGAAATCGATCGGCACATGTTCGAGGTGGCGCTGCAGGCCGCCATTGGGAGTCGGGTCGTGGCCCGCGAGACCATCTCCGCCATGCGTAAGAACGTGACCGCCAAGTGCTACGGCGGCGATATCACGCGCAAACGCAAGCTGTGGGCCAAACAGAAGGAGGGCAAGAAGCGTATGAAATCCATCGGCAGCGTCGATATTCCGCAGAAGGCTTTCCTGGCAGTTCTGGATACGGGCGACGACGATAAATAGCGAGGCCAATCGAATCATGAAACAGAAAACCGCGACCCCCAGCGACCTGGCGCCTGCTCCCACGACCAAACCCGCCGCCCGGCCCGACGCCACAACCGATGGCATGCGGGAAACGGTCGAGTCGGTCGTCGTGGCCTTTGTGCTGGCCTTCTTGTTCCGCACGTTCGAGGCGGAGGCCTTTGTGATTCCCACGGGATCGATGGCCCCCACGCTGATGGGCCGGCACAAAGACATCCAGTGCGAGAAGTGCCAGTTCCCTTATCGCGTCACGGCCAAGCCGGAAGTCGATGACGAGGGGCGCCGCTTCCCCGAAATATGGATGACCAGCAGCGTTTGCTCCAACTGCGGCTTCACCAACACGCTGGGCACGCGCACCAAGGAAGGTCCCGAGCCGTCGTTCGCCGGGGATCGCATCCTGGTGGCCAAGTTCCCCTACGCGATCGGCGAACCCAAGCGGTGGGACGTCGTGGTCTTTAAGTATCCCGCGCGAGCGCATCAGAACTTCATCAAGCGGCTGGTGGGTTTGCCGAACGAAACGATCCGCATTTTGCGCGGCGATGTGTACGCAAAGGCCGAAGGCGAGTCCGATTTCATCATCGCCCGCAAACCGCCGGACAAGGTGCAGGCCATGATGCAGACCGTGTACGACAACGATTACGTGCTGCCGGAGACCATCGAGAAGGGTTGGCCCGCGCGATGGCAGGCGTGGTCTGTTCCGGTAGAAGAAGCAGCCGCGCGGGGTTTTGAGAGGTCGCCAGCACCCGTGGTTATCGATGGCACGGGCTGGAAAGCCAGCACAGACCTGCGCTCCTTCGAGCATAGCGGCGAAGCGAACGAGCCGATTTGGCTGCGCTACTCGCACACGCTGCCTTCGCCGCGGGATTGGGACAAGCTGCAAAACGGCGGCGCGGCCGATCCGCTGTATCAGCAGATAATGGATTACAACGCCTACAACCTGGGATGGAGCAATCGGGGTGGTCCCAACAGCAACCCGCAATACTGGTGCGGCGATCTGTCGCTGCAATGCGAAGTGGAAGTCGGCAGCGAGACTGGCGAGCTGATCCTGGAGTTGGTCGAAGGCGGCGTGCAGTTCCAATGCCGCATTGGTGTTGCCACCGGAGAGGCGAGGCTCAGCCATACGGCCGATCCCGCCTTCCAGCCCGCGCCGCAGCAGACCAAGGTCAAAGGCAAAGGCGTGTATCGCCTGGCGTTTGCCAACGTGGATGATCAGTTGCTGCTGTGGGTCGATGGTAAAGTGATCCCCTTCGAGGCCACCTACAGCCCGCTGGGAAACGTCAATCCTCGCGGCGCCGACTACGCCCCCGTCGGCATCGCCTCCGTTGGCGCCAAGCTCCGCGTTTCGCACTTGCGCATCTCGCGGGACATCTACTACATCGCCGCCTCGGGTCCATACTCCGGCAACCGTCCCGAAGGCGAAGACTTTCCTTTGGAAAAGGACCAGTTCTTTGTGCTGGGAGACAATAGCGCGGAGAGTCTCGATGCCCGCTACTGGACCGATGGGCAATTCGGTCCGCCGCTGCGTTACGTCGATCGCGACCTGATGATCGGCAAGGCCCTGCTGATCTACTGGCCACACGGATGGTTTCAGGTTCCGGGGACCGGGGTTCCTTGCTACATTCCCGTGATGAACGCTCCGATGTACCCGAACTTCGAACGCATGGGCTATGTCAGATAGGGGACAGGTTACAGGGGACAGGGAACAGCAGGAGAGGAGACGGCAAGGATGCCGAGAGTCCAATCTCATCGCGATCTGATTGTCTGGCAGAAGGCAATGGATGCCACGGTCCAGATTTATAAGCTCGCCGCGCGATTCCCCAGACAGGAAACGTATGGCCTTGTCTCGCAATTGACGCGAGCTTCAGCTTCGGTCGCTGCCAACATCGCTGAAGGCCACGCCCGCGGCACGTCGCGAGACTTCGCCCACTTCGTAGCCATCGCAAAAGGCTCGTTGATGGAGACGGAAACCTACCTCGTGCTAGCACATCGCCTGGAATTTTTACAACGACCCGCTCGGGGGCTATGAAGAGTCTTTGTAACGGGCTTCCAATTCGGCAAGCAAGAGGGGACGTTTTTGGG
>JBGTDH010000740.1:0-3260 GCA_041748435.1 Pirellulales bacterium | reverse complement strand
CTCGCCTCGATCGAGCACGGCCGCGGCGAGACGTGGAGGATGGAGAAGAAGCCACGCCCGAAGCTGAAGCATATTCAGCTCTAAACCTGGGGCACGGATGCCCCTTTCTTTAACGCTGCCTGTAGATGAGTGGTGTCGTTCTCAATGTGGGCGTAGGTTCGAGCCAGTTGAGAAACGTCATTATGCCCGGCCAGGTGGGCGACGGTGATTGGATCGACGCCAGACTTGAGCATGCGAGTCATCCAGGTATGCCTGAAATCGTAGAGGCGGAACTTGAAGCCGAGCTTCGGAGCCAGCCGAGCGAATCGGCAAGCGACGTTGTTACGATGCCAGCGGTTGCCGTCCTCGTTACGGAAGATCGCGCCCGGTTGCTTCAGGCGGGAGACGATCTCAAATGCCTGGTCCGTGAGGTAGATGACCCGCTTCTTTTTCTTGCCCTTGGATTCTTTCTCGGGGAAGACGCAGCGTCGGTTGGCCATGTCGAGGTGGCGATCCTCCAAGGCGAAGGCTTCCTGCGGACGGCAACCTGTTTCGGCGGCGAAGTTGAGCAGGTCCCGGAACCGCTCGGTGGAGTGCAAAAGAATCTGCTGGAACTGGTCGGGGGTGATGACGACTTCCCGTCTGCCAGCGGCTGGTTTCTCCATGCCTTTCAGCGGGTTCTTTTCGACGTGCCCTTCTTTGGTGGCCCAGTTGAAGGCGCGCATGACGGCGGTGATGCAGCCGCGCTTGTGCCCGTCGGATTTTTTGGTCTTCACCCACGCCCGGACATGCAGGGGTTTGAGGTGGCTGACGAGAAGATCCGGGACCGTTTTGGCGAACTGGTTGATTCGCTCCCGGTACCATTCGTAGGAGTCTGGCTTGTCGTCCTTCACGAACTCCAGGAAGGCATCCATGACCGCCACGACATGATCAGCAGAGACCCGTTTTTCCGGCGCCGCCGAGAGTTTGTGCCAGTCCTTGTACGCCTGCTCGCGGGCGGGGCCTAGGTAGTGCCGTTTCCCGCGGATGTTCACCACCCACTCCCCGCGAGATTTCCAAAACCACGGACCCTTGGATTTTCCTGCCATTCTGGTTATCCTTTTGGAATGACCCAAGCGACATCCTGTATCCGATCCTGTATCAGACGAATGCGGAATCGCCGTAAGTCATTGTAGGGACAGGTAGCTCAGTTGGTAGAGCACTGGACTGAAAATTCAGGTGTCGCCGGTTCAACCCCGGCCCTGTCCACTTTCCCATGTCTTCTTCCGATGTTGCACTCGCCGCCCTGGTCACCGGCGCCAGCCGGGGCATTGGCCGGGCGATTGCCGAGGAGCTGGCCCGCCTGGGTTACGCCGTGGTGGTGAACTATGCCACGCGTCCGGATGCGGCTCAAGAGGTGGTGCAGGCCATCGAGGCCGGCGGCGGGCGGGCCATTGCCGTGCAGGCCAATGTGGGCATCGGAGAAGATCGCCAGCGTTTGATCGACGAGACCCAGCGTGCCTTCGGCGGTCTGGATCTGCTGGTCAACAATGCGGGCATCACGTCGGTCGGTCGGAACGATCTGTTGGAAGCCACGGAAGAAAGCTGGGATCAGGTGTTCGACACCAATCTCAAGGGCCCGTTCTTCCTGTCGCAACTCGCGGCCCGCGCCATGATCCTGCAGATTGCCGAGGGCCGCAGCGCGCGGGGCAAGATTATCAATGTGTCGTCGGTCTCGGCCTATGCGGTGAGCACCAATCGGGCCGATTACTGCCTGACCAAGGCGGCGCTGCGCATGATGACGTGGCTGTTTGCCGAGCGTCTGGCCGTCGAGCAAATCGGTGTCTACGAGGTTTGCCCCGGAGTCATCGCCAGCGATATGACGGCCCCGGTTAAGGAAAAGTACGATCGCCTGATTGCCGAGGGCTTGTGGCCCATTCGTCGCTGGGGTCAGGGAGAGGATGTGGCGCGGGCAGTGGCCGCCATCGCGCAAGATTACTTCCCGTTCAGCACGGGGGAGTGCTTCAACGTGGATGGCGGCTTCCACATCCGCCGGTTGTAGGTCTGACGAGGCTGTAGGTCTGCCCATGAAATTCGCCCTGCTTGGCGCCGATCCCGCGATGCTCTCGGTAGCCCGCGCCGCGGCGGAAGCCGGTTATGGGATGAGCCTGGCGATTGAGTGCGCGGCGGCCGCCGACTATTTGCGAGCCTTGTTTCCCGAGATTCAGTTTCGCGACGATTGGGAATCTCTCCTCGCGCCCGGAACCGTCGACGGCGTGCTCGTGGCGCGCGGCGCGAACGAAGATCTGCGGGCAGACCAACTCCGGAAGCTGGTGCAAGAGGCGGTGCCGCTGCTCGTTTCGCATCCGGTGAGCGAATCGATGCTCCTGTACTACGAGCTGGACATGATTCGCCGCGAAAGCGGAGGCCGGATGATGCCCTACTTGCCCGCCAGGTGGTCTCCGTCGATCGCACGGCTGCGTGAACTGACGGCCGATCCCGCCGCCGGGATTGGTACGCTGGAGCAAGTGGCGATCGAACGTTCGTTGGTGGACCGCAGCCGCACGGCGGTGATCTCGCAGTTTGCCACCGATGCCGATCTGGCGCGGCTGCTGGTGGGCGAGCTGACGCATCTTTCGGCCTTGGCCCCGGGTGAGGACGCCGCGCGTTACGGCAGCCTGGGCCTGCAACTTTCCGGGCCACACAATATCGCCGTGCGCTGGTCGGCGCGGGCAGCCAACGTACAAGCCGGCACGGTGGTGCAGCTGCACGGCACGCAGGGCCGGGCGGAGTTATCCAGCGACGGAGACGGCGAAACCGTGCTGGACCTCTGGCGGGGCGAGCAGAAAACGACGCAGACATTTGCCCCCGGCGACCCCGCCAAGCTGGCGTTGGAAGCGTTTGTGCAGCTCGCCCCCGCCCCCACCTGGATCGACGCCTGCCGCGCGGTAGAGTTGGCCGAAACCATCGATCGCAGTCTGAAGCGCGGTCGCACCATCGAATTGCACTATGAGGATTACAGCGAGCAAGGCACGTTCAAGGGAATGATGACGTCGCTAGGGTGTGGCCTGCTGGTAGCGGCCTTGTTCATTATGCTGCTGGCGGCCTTGGCGGGCCGGCTGGGTCTGCCCCTGGCCGAGCATTGGGTGACGCTTCTGATTGTGCTGTTCGCCGGGTTTCTAGGCCTGCAAGCCCTGCGGCTGGTGTTCCCGTCACAGCGGTGAGTCCCGACATGCGGCAGACAACGGCCATGCTCGTAATCCCGATAGCGGCCGCAGGAGTCGTTTGTACGCAACCTGCCC
>JBGTDH010000739.1:0-7851 GCA_041748435.1 Pirellulales bacterium | reverse complement strand
TGCGCTGGATCGTCGGCGTCGTGGTGCTCGTTGTGGCGATGAAGTTCCTGGTCGAGCCGATGGTGGAGTCGGTGCAGCACGCCATTACCCGCGGGCACGAGCGTGCCAAGGCCGAAATTGCCCAGACGCAGTTGGCCAGCTTGTCGGACACTTCGGCGGCCTTCCGTCTGGTGGCCACGACGGTCGGACCCAGTGTGGTGCATATCAAGACGGTCCGCACGGCCCGCGTCACGCGCGAGGGGCGCGACGACGAGTGGAGCTATTTGCAGCCGGACCGCCCCCGCCGCATTCCCTCGGGCGAAGGCTCGGGGCTGATTGTCGATTCCGCTGGCTACGTGCTCACCAACAATCATGTGATTGAAGACGCGACGTCGATCCACCTCAAGCTGAGCGACGGTCGCACCGTGCGCAAGTGCGAAGTGGTGGGCGTCGATGTATTGACCGATCTGGCCGTGCTGAAGATCAATCTCGATGGCCTGACCGCCGCAAATTGGGGCAATAGCGAGACGCTGGAAGTGGGCGATTGGGTGCTGGCCCTGGGGAATCCGTTCGGTCTGGATCGCAGCGTCACCGCCGGCATTGTGTCGGCCAAGGAACGCCGCAACGTGGTGAGCTCGCTCCCGTATCAAGACTTCCTGCAGACCGATGCTGCCGTGAACCCCGGCAACAGCGGCGGGCCGTTGGTGAATCTGCGCGGCGAAGTCGTCGGCATCAATACGGCCATTGTGGGCGATGCGTTTCAGGGAATCAGCTTTGCCATCCCCAGTTCGATTGCTCGCGAGGTGTACGATCGCCTCAAAACGACCGGCAAAGCCTCGCACGGCTGGCTCGGCGTGGCGCTGCAACCGCTGGAGGAAGATTTAGCCGACAAACTTGGCACCGGCGGCGTGGTGATCACCAACGTGTTTGGCGACTCCCCCGCCGATAGGGCCGGGATGCAATCCGGAGACGTGGTGCTTTCCTGGAACGGGCAAGTCGTATTGGAGCCCACCGATCTTAGCGTGCGGGTGGCTCGAACGGCCGTGGGTGCGAAGGCTACGTTGTTGATTCTGCGGGATGGAGAGGAGCAGGAGCTGAATGTGGTGGTCGGCGAACGTCCGCCAACGCCGCGGAGATAGGCATGAGCAGCCAGTGCTAGCTCGCAAGCTATTAGTAGCAATGCGGTTACGTTCGTCCGCTGGCAATGGGACTCGGCTTGACCCGGTTTTGCAGCACAACTATATTCGCGGCTTCCGTCCGGTATTGCGTCTTTGGGATGTTTGGGGGTCGGACGCAGATTACGGAATATCGATAGTTTATGTAACGCCCGCAAGTGTCCGCGGCAAGCTCGGTTAGGATGCTATCAAGGAAGGGGGCGGGCCGGTGTCTACAGGAAGTTTCGACACCAAGGAGCAGATCAAGCGCGCCGTCGACATTGTCGACCTGGTGGGCGAATACCTTCCCTTGCGACGCGAAGGCCGCGGCTACAAGGCCCTCTGCCCCTGGCACGATGACTCCCGTCCGAGCCTGCAAGTTAATCCAGATCGCCAGAGCTTCAAGTGCTGGGTCTGCGATATCGGCGGCGATGTCTTCGCCTTCTTAATGAAGATGGAGAACATCGAGTTCCGCGAAGCCCTGCTGATGCTCTCCGAGCGAACCGGCATCGCGCTGCCCGCGCACAGTGGCCCAGGCCAGAGTGGTCCCGCCGCGGGGGAAGTGTTGGACGAGAAGCAGGCCATGTTCGCCGCCATGAGCTGGGCGGAGGGGCAGTTTCACGAGTGCCTCGTCAAATCGCCCGAAGCCGAGCCGGCGCGTTGTTATCTCCGCGAGCGCGGCATCACGACCGATAGCCTCACGCGGTTTCACCTGGGCTTCGCGCCCGATCGCTGGGATTGGCTGCTGGCGCGCTCCACGGGCACGCCCCACAAGCCGGCGCTGTTGCAGCGCGTGGGCCTGGTCGCCAAGAGTCAGGAAAGCGGCAAGATCTTTGATCGTTTTCGCGGCCGCGTGATGTTTCCCATTCGCGATGTGCAGAAGCGCACGGTGGCCTTCGGCGGTCGCGTGATGCCGGGCGTCAAAGACGCGGCCAAATACATCAACTCTCCCGAGACGCCGCTGTTCTCCAAGAGCAGCCTGCTTTACGCGCTGGATCATGCCAAGGAGGCGGTCTCGCAGAGCCGCACGGTGATCGTGATGGAGGGCTACACCGATGTAATCGTGGCCCATCAATGCGGTTTCAACAATGCTGTGGCGGTGTTGGGAACGGCGCTGGGGGAGCGGCACATTCCGTTGCTGCGGCGGTTTGCCGATCGCATTGTGCTGATGCTGGATGGCGACGAAGCCGGGCAGCGCCGCACGAATGAAGTGCTCAACCTGTTCGTGCAGGAGCAGATCGATTTGCAGATTCTCACGCTGCCGGACGAACTGGACCCATGCGACTTTCTGTTGAAACGAGGCGCCGAGGCGTTTCGCGAGCAATTGCCGCTGGCGGTCGATGCGCTGGAGCATAAATTTCGCGTGACCGCGGGCGACCTGAATTCGGCCAGCAATTTGCATCAGGCACAGCAGGTCATCGAGGAGATTCTCACCACGCTGGCGCAAGCCCCGCGGCTGCAAACCAGCGTCGCCGGCGCGGCCAAGGTCAAAGAAGATCAGATTGTGCATCGCCTCTCGCGCCGCTTTGGCGTCACGGAAGAAACACTGCGCGCCAGGCTGGTCGAGTTGCGGCGCGGCGCAAAGCCGCGCGCCACGCGCAAGCCCGATGCGCCAACGGCGCAGCCCAAGCTGCCGCCCCTGGAACGCACGCTCTTGGAATTGTTATTGCTTGCCCCGGAGCAGGCCGAAGCCGTTTGCCGGGACATTCCGGAAGGGCAGTTGCAATCGGCGCGTTCGCAGATCATCTTCAGCAAGTGCCGGCAGTTGTGTGGGGCTGGCGTGCGGCCGACGTTCGAGCGGCTGATGCTGGAGTTCGACGATCCCCAGATCCAATCGCTGCTGGTGGAGTTGGACGAAGAAGGGCGAACCAAGCAGGGAATCGACCCTGCGGCCAACCTGGAGAGTCTGGTGGAACACCTGCGTCAAAGGTCGGACCATGCGCGGCTCGTCGCCACGACGCAGTTGCATATGGCTCATGAAGATCAGGTTGATTTGTTTACGGCGTTGATCGAACGCAACCGCACGCAGCTCGTGCGGCCAACGGAGGAGATGTAGGAAACACCAGTCGGGCAGGAACTCGCTCATGGAAGGGTGAGGGTCCGGACTGGAGGGTCCCGCACGCCGCTTTGCTCCCGCAGGGCATTGCGACGGGGACCCTGGGTCGTACGGCGCGACAGAAAGTTGCGCGGGAGGAATCGAGTGGATTATTCCGATAAAGACCTGCAGGAACTCATCGGCAAGGGCAAGCTGCAAGGCTACCTGACTTACGATCAGGTGAACGAGTATCTGCCCGATGAAGCCGTCAACCCCGAGAAACTGGACAACCTATTGGTGGCGCTGGAGGACCAGGGCATCGAGCTGGTCAACGAAGCCCCCGCGCTGAGCATCTTCCGACCCGAGGACGGCGAAGCGGACCACTCCGCGTTCCAAGTGCAGGCCGAGCAAGCGGCCGAGGAAATGGCGGAAGAGCCCAAGGCCCGCAACCGGCTGGAAGAAGTCACGCGCTTCAGCGAAGATCCGGTGCGGATGTATCTCACGCAGATGGCCGAGATCCCGCTCCTCTCCCGCGAGCAAGAGATCGCGCTGGCCAAGAAGATCGAAGTCACCCGCAAGCGCTTTCGCCGCACGGTGCTGGGCTGCGATTTTGCCATGCGGGCCACGATCGAGACCCTCAAGAAAGTTCACGAAGGCATTCTGCCGTTCGATCGCACGATCAAGGTCTCGCTTACCGAGCAGTTAGCCAAAGAGCAGATCATGGCCCGCATGCCGTGCAATCTGCAAACGCTGGATCGGCTGCTGGCGGAGAACCGCAAGGAGTTTCGGCAGGCGATGCGCAAGCATGCCACGCCCGAAGAGCGCCGCGCGGCCCGCAGCCGGTTCCGGCATCGCCGCCGTCATGCGCTCACGCTGGTCGAGGAGCTCAGCCTCCGCACACGCCGCGTGCAGCCGCTGATGGCGCAACTCGAGCAACAGTGCGATCGCATGGAGATGCTCGTCGGCCGCATCGCGCGGCTGGAGGGCAACACCGCGGCCAAGGACGAGCGGGCCAATCTCCGCAAGGAGCTGCGCGATCTGATGCTGCTCACGCTGGAGACGCCCAAGAGTCTGCGGCAGCGTTGTCAGAAAATGCGCCGCCAGTACGCCGACTACGAGCAAGCCAAGCGCGAGCTCTCCGGCGGCAACCTGCGGCTGGTGGTCTCCATTGCCAAGAAGTACCGCAACCGCGGGCTGAGCTTTCTGGACCTGATTCAGGAAGGCAACACGGGCCTGATGCGCGCGGTCGATAAGTACGAGTATCGCCGCGGCTTCAAGTTCTCCACGTATGCCACGTGGTGGATTCGCCAGGCTATTACGCGGGCCATCGCCGATCAGGCCCGCACGATTCGCATCCCGGTCCACATGATCGACGTGCTCAGCCGGCTGCGAAACGTAGCCAAGCGGCTGTTCCAGGAACTTGGCCGCGAGCCGACGACCGAGGAAACGGCAATCGCCGCCGACATCAGCCTGGAAGAGACGCGGAGGGTGATGAACATCGGCCGCCAGCCGGTGAGCCTCGATCGCCCGGTGGGCGAGAGCGAAGACTCCAGCTTCGGCGAGTTCATCGAAGATCAGGGGACACAAAGCCCGCTCACGGCCGCAGCCCGCGGCATGCTGCGGGAAAAGATCGAGAACCTGCTCAAGACGCTGACGTTCCGCGAGCGGGAGATTATCCGTTTGCGTTACGGCCTGGGAGACGGCTACACCTACACCTTGGAAGAGGTCGGCCGCATTTTCAAAGTCACGCGGGAGCGCGTGCGTCAGATCGAAGCCAAGGCCGTAAAAAAGCTGCAACACCCCGTCCGCAGCAAGCAGCTCGAGGGTTTTCTAGAAGGCATCGCCAGTTAATCTGAGCGATACGTCAAATCCGTCTGTTCTCGCAGAGCCGCTGGTCACCTCGACCAGCGGCTCTTTCGCGCGCGAAGATTGCGGGACGCCAGGACAAATCGCCAACCTCCCTTGTGGATTGCAGGCTGCGCAGTTTGGGATAGGCTACACTATGCCGCGCATGATCTCCACCACCGCAGTACGGAGAGCCACAAATGAAGGTTCTGAAATTCGAAGCCGACGGCTTCCGCTCGCTGAAGTCACAACTGTGGTGCCCCGGCGATCTCAATGTCATCATCGGCCCAAATGCAAGCGGCAAATCGAACCTGCTCCGCGGTCTGGAGATACTGAGCAAGGCAGCCCAAGGGGGTCTTGGCCAACATATTCAAAGGGAAGGGGGCATGGAGGCCCTCGTTTGGGACGGTCAGGCCGACCGCATTCTCCTGCGGATCCGAATGAGTCCCCTGGCACCCTACCACGATGAGGTTAAGGATTCGCTGACTTACGAGGCAGCCATTTCGCGACTGGGCAAGACGAGCGTCTATCGGATTGAGCGGGAGATTCTCGGCAACTTCTACAAAGTGGAGACCGGCACGATGCAAGAGCCGTTCAAGCTCTTGGAGCGAGATCCGCGCCACGCGGTTGTGTACTCAATGGACTCAAAGCGGTTCGAAGCTCCTCCGGCATCTGTTCCCGAGGAGGAGGCTCTGCTCTCGGTGGCAGCCGGCCCATTCACCGCGAATCGGTTCGTCGCAGACTTTCAGCAAGAGTTGGCGGGTTGGAAGATCTATCAAGGTTTTCACACCCATCGGGAGGCGCAGATACGTATGCCCCAGGTCGCAAGAGCGGACACACAAGTGGACTCGGATGGCCAGAACCTGATTTCCGTATTACACAGCCTTTACACCACCGATCGAAATTTTGAGGACGAGATCATCACAGCAATGCGCGCAGCATTCGGGGAGGATTTCGATAAACTCGTTTTCCCGCCAGCCGCTGATCAGCGCATCCAAATGCGAATTCGGTGGCGAAGCTTGCAGCGCGAACAGTCGACTGCCGATCTCTCCGATGGCACCCTACGGTTTTTGTTTCTCTTGGCGGTGCTGGCTAACCCGGCCCCACCCCCGTTGATTGCGATTGACGAGCCTGAAACGGGTCTGCATCCGTCCATGTTTCCCATTGTGGCCGAGTACGCTCGCGATGCCGCACGCCGGTCGCTGGTTATTATGACAACGCATTCACCAGAGTTATTGGATGCTTTTGGTTACTAAGTGCCGACGACGACGGTCGTCGGGCGGCAAGACGGCGAAACGACCCTCCGCGTTTTGTCGGGCGACGAGTTGAATTACTGGCTCAGGCAGTACACGCTTGGGGACCTGTTTCGCTCTAAGGAGTTGGAGGCCATGACATGAAGTTCGTCCTCCTCGTTGAGGGTCGAACCGAGCGTGACGCCGCCGCGCAATTCCTGAAGCGCTGGCTCGACCCACAATTGCGACAGCCGGTCGGAATTCAAACGGTAGCGTTCGAAGGGTATGCGGATTTGGTGCAAAAGATGGCCACGAAGGCTCGAATGTACCTGGAGGGTCCGAAGCGAACTGAGATCATTGCGGTGATCGGCTTGTTGGACCTGTATGGCCCCACGTTTTACCCACCAGACAAGACAACGGCCGATGAAAGATTTGCTTGGGGAAAAGAACACTTCGAGAACATGGTTAACCTTGAAGAGTTTCGGCTGTTCTTTGCGGTCCATGAGTTTGAGGCGTGGCTCTTGAGTCAGCCGATCATCTTTCCGCGAGTCGTTCGGGATGCCCTGCCTCGGACGATCGAATTTCCTGAGCGAGTGGATTTTGACGAGCCGCCGGCGAAATTGCTTGAGCGCGTGTACACGCAGAAGACCGGGAAGCGTTACAAGAAAACGACGTACGGCAAGCAGCTCTTTGGCAAGCTCGATCCCACCGTTGCCGCGAGCAAGTGTCCCTATTTAAGGCAATTGCTCGATGCGATGCTCGACTTAGCAAGAGCTGCGGGGTTGTAAATCGCATCCATTGCGGATCGACCAGCGGCTCTTTCATTAGCACTGGCAAGTGCGTAGGTTGGACGGGATGAGATGCGAAGCTGATGTCCGGCTCTCGTTTTCTTTAAGAGAGTTGCTCGCGGTAGTGACGCTTGTCGCGGTTGGTCTGGCCGTGCTGGTGCCGTTCGTTCGTAAGTCCCAAGAAGCGGCGCGCCGCACGCAATGCGAGAACAACCTGAAGCAGATCGGGTTAGGAATTCAGAATTTCCACGACATCCGGCAGGAGATCTGCCCGAGTTATCTCACGGCGGATCACTCACCCACGGCCTTGCCACAGGGTTTCGTCACTTGGTCATTGGCATTCTTGCCGTTCATGGAGTCGCAGAACGTCTACGATCTTGTCGACCTCACCATACCGCTGGATGAGACGGCACCGCTGCCAAGCGATCATCCAGTTGTTCGAGGTACCCAGGTTTGGACTTATTTGTGCCCCGCGCGTCGACTTCCCTGGGGCGCCACGACTCCCTTCGCGAGCGGCGACTACGCGAGCGTTTCCCTCGCGGCCGTCGCTGGCGTGATACGGAGGGAGCCGCGCACTTGGGACGCGGCGATGCTCCCCACCCGAGCATTCAATGCTTCGACCGCGGTAAACACGATAACCCTGAATGAATTCTCGCCGGGAACGCTCGGTGGGCGAGAGTATCGTTCGATGACAAACTTTGCCAGCATCACTGATGGGTTATCTAACACGGTCATCATTGGCGAGAAGGCCGTGCATCAGGATCGCATGGGACGCAAGCTTGCGGACCTGACGAATGCTGCGCTGCCGACGCATCAGG
>JBGTDH010000738.1:0-5337 GCA_041748435.1 Pirellulales bacterium | reverse complement strand
GACAACGCCAAGATCTATCACGCCGCTGCCCTGAAGCTGGCCTGCACGCAACTGAACATCAAGTTCCTGCACCGGCCGCCGCGCGATCCGGCCGCCGGCGGACTGATCGAGCGATTCTTCCAGATCCCCAGCGACACAACGGGCGGCTTCCACCGCCCGTTTTTTATGCGCCTACCCAACTATCCCGAACATCCCCACGTCCAGACAGCTAAAGCGGCACAAACCCGGTCAGATAATCTGAGACGCCGCAACGCGTGCAGTTCTTGCATGTCACCAGCCCAGCCGCAAAGCAAAAGCTTATTGACAGTTTATTGAACTTATCCCCTCTTATCCCCTCGAGCGCTGCCATACGTGACGCCTACCGCTTGGAAGGCGACAACGTGTCGCGCGACCGCATGCGGTCTGCAATCGCTTTGAGCAAATCGGGGTCCAGGCTCTCTGGTTCCCCGGATGCGAAGGCAGCCAGGAGCTCTTTCGATAAGCCGGTGGGACCGAGACGAAACTGAGCCAGCCAGTACTCGCGATCCGTTATCTCGAAAGAGTCCCACAACTCGAAAAACTCGGTCGGAGACAACAGAGTTTCCTCAACGACTCCGTTTTGCGCGTACAACGCGTAAGCATTGAGCTCACTGCTCCATCATAGCAGGGGTGGAACTGCCTGCTAACCGCCGACGCCGAAGATTTGCTCGACGTTGCCGCGGAGCACCAGGCGGCCGAAGGCCAGGGCGCGGTCTTCGCTCCAGTTGCGGTCGATCACGTAACGCTCCGCCAGAATCTTGGCCAGAATGCGTTTGTACATGGCAAATTTGGGCAGCGCAAACTCCAGCTTGTACATGTCGCTGTAGTAGCCGATTTGCTTGGTCTGCGGCACCGCCTCCAGACGGGCCGCCGCGTCGTGCTCGATAAACGTGGGCGTGTTGGAATACCACCAATGGCCGTTGGTCACCACGTTGGGAAAAATCCAACTGTAGCTGGCGAGTTCTTGATTCGTGACGCTGGCCAGCACGGAGATCGGAAAAGTGACCTGCGGGAAGGCGTTGAGCAACTCGCGATACTGAATCAGCGACACGCGGCTGTCGTACAGATCCATTCCCTGATACACGCCTCCCGGGTACACGGCGCGGTTCACGCCAATCATCAGATCGAACGGCAAACGGTGCTCGACGCAGTATTGAGCCAGCGTCCAGAACACGAAGCTCGACAGATCGCGGCGATCGTCGACCGGCGCCTCGTAACCGCTGCGCAAGACTGATGCCAGCGCCTTCTCGGCCCGCGCGTCTTCCACTTTGGCGGGAGTGAAGTCCGGCGGCAGGGAAATGGCGCAAGCTCGCACGTTGTGGGAGACAAAATGCGCGAACAGCGCACCGATAGCCGTACGCAGCGAGGCGGCATTCGTGACCGCGGTTCGACTGGCGCGCTCCAAACGCTCCCGCACCTGCGGGCGAGCCAGATGAAACACCAGGTCGTCGGTCCGCAGGCAGGGGATGTAGACGCGGGTATCAAAGCCGGTCAGCGGATCGTCGAAATCGTTCGTCAGAAACACGGCCTCCAAGCGGCTCTGCTGGAGCACCTGCCGTGACCAATCGGGCTGCCGCATGATCTGTGCGGAGCGATCGTAGATGCCTTCCCAATTGTCCTTGGTAAGCCGGTCATCGCGAAAGCCAAAGAATGCTTGCAGCATCTCGATGAGCCAACTGTACTGGATCGTGTTCTCGATCGGACCGAGCCGTTCCACCAGGCGGCCCACTTTGGTCTTGGGGTCCAGTCCCGGCTCTTCGATCCCTTCCCGCGGCATGCCGGCGGAGTGCGCGAGCTCTGTGTAATAGTGGTAGCCCATGATATCGGCCAGCGTGGAGGACGCCGGCTGCAGGGCATTGATGTGCGTGTGCGGATCGATCAGCACCAGGGCATCGAGCTGATCGAACAAACGGCGGCGTAATTCGAGCGACATGGATTTGGTCGACGTTCTGGAATGATGTTGCCCGTACTCTAGCGGCAGGCCTCGCACTCGGCAATCGATCCCCGTAGCCTGCGTAGCCTGCTGGGAGCTTGTCCCCACGGCCTTCGGCAGACTAGACTTCAGGCACGCCGAACCGGCACGGCGGACGATTCTTTTCAATTCACACTCTCGTGAGGGACCGTGCCATGTCTGCGCGCTTTGTTGTGTTTTTCATCGTGTGGGGCTGCCTGGCGGGCGGCGCGGCACAGGCCGCCAACCCCCGACCCAACATCGTGTTCATCCTGGCCGACGACTACGGCCTGGACGGCGTGGGCTGTTACGGATCGGATCGCTTCAAGAACAAGACTCCCCACTTGGATGCTCTCGCCGCCGGCGGACTGAAGTTCGAACGCTGCTACTCCACGCCGCTCTGCGGACCCACGCGGGCGCTCCTCATGACCGGCCGCTACGGCTTCCGCACGGGTGGCGCCACCAATCAAAGCGCGGGACAGGCGAGTTACAAGAACGAACCCGCGATGGCTAAGGCGCTCCAGCAGGCCGGCTACGCCACGGGCATGGCGGGCAAGTGGCGGCAGATGTCGGACAGTCCGGGCGAGTGGGGCTTCGACGAATACATCACCGATCCCACAGCCAGCGGATGGTTTTGGGAAAAGAGCTACACCAAGAATGGGCAGCAAGTAAAGCAGGAGTCCGAGTTCTACTACCCGGATGTGCAGCAGGCGTTCGCATTGGATTTCTTTCAACGCCACAAGGAGAAGCCGTTTTTCTTCTACTATTCGATGCATCTGGTGCATGGTCCGATCTTGCGAACTCCCGATACCAAGCCGGGCACCGACGCCGAGCAGCCCAAGAAGGGACCCGGGAAAGGTCCGCTGTACGACGACAACGTGGCGTACATGGATAAGCAAGTCGGGGGCATCGTGGCGGAGCTGGATCGCCTCGGCCTGCGCGAGCGGACGCTGATTGTGTTCTCCGCCGACAACGGCACCGCGGGCATGTCTTCCACACTGGGCGGCCGGCAGATCAACGGCGCCAAGGGTTCGATGTGGGAGGGAGGATCGCGCGTCGCTCTCATCGCCAACTGGAAAGGAACCACGCACGCCGGCAGTGTGAAAACCGACCTGGTCGATTTCTCCGATCTGTTTCCCACGTTTGTCGACGTGGCCGGCGGAACGATGCCTACGGGCGTGAAGTTCGATGGCCGCAGCTTTGCACCGCAGGTGCGCGGCGAGAAGGGCGATCCGCGCTCGTGGATCTTCGTGCAACTGGGCGCTAAGTGGTACGCGCGCGAGGATGGCTGGAAGCTGAACGAGGCGGGCGAGCTGCTCGATATGAAGGACGCGCCGTTCGTCGAGCAGCCGGTGAGCGTCGACGGGCAGAGCGAGGCAGCGGCCGCCGCTCGCAAACGACTCCAGAGCGTGCTCGCGGAGCTGAATCCCGCCGCCGGCAAGGGAGTAGCGCCGGGGGCGGCGCCAAACAAAGCCGCGAAGAAGGCCAGAAAGGCCAAGCAGGCCGCGCGAAAGAAAGCCATTCCCCCTGCGAAGTGACAAATTCAACGCGAACGCCCTGGCGGAATCGTCCGCCAGGGCGTCGCATTTGACAGCATTTGACAGTGTTGAGCCGCGTCGATGCTTAGCGGCGCGGGCTATAAATCTGCTGGGCCTGCTCCAGTTGCATCTGCGTGCGGCGCAGCTCCTCGCGCAGCTCGTGCAGTTGAGCCTGCACATCGCCGTGCGGATGCTTCGGCAGGGAGTGCGTGGCAGGGACGGTCTTGCGCGCCGCCCTGGCCACGCTGGCTCGACGGGCATCCTGGCGCAACTGGCCCGCCACTTCTCGCAACTGATCCGCGCGCTGATACACCTCGCGGCGTTCCAGCTCGTTGGCGGCCATCTCCAGGTGGACCGACATCTCGCGGTACACATCGACCTCCGAACCGGCCGCATCGTGCAAGCACGGGACCTGATCGGCGCTGGCGGTGCAGACAAAACCGTCGCTCGGACAGTCAAAGCACTCCGCACATTCGGCGGGGCAATCGCGGCACGAGGCCGGGCACGCACCCGCTTGGCAGGTAGAGGCCTGACGAGTGAGGGCCGGACACGACTCGCCCGGGCATCCGCAGGGGCTCTTGCTCCGCGGAGGGGAAGCCAGTTCGATATCAATATCGACGTTGAACTCGGATTGTGCGGCCAAGCGGCTGCGCACCTGGTCTTCCTGCGATTCCAAATGCCGGATGTATTGGATCAGGGCCTCACGCGGGCTGATCTGGCCATCGGCAGACAGTTCCTTCAGCCAATCCTGATCGGCCTGGCCCGGCTTCTGAAAGACCGTGCCATCCAACACGCTGCGGCCGAGCGTCTCCATCAACTCGAGAATCACCTTGGCAGTTTCCCCGTGCTCAAGCGGCGTTTCCCCGCATTGCTTGCCGTTGCAGGGGTTGCACTTGCACTCGTCGCACTTGTTGCACTTGTTGCATTTCTCCGTGGAATCGAGCGGCTCTTCGGCCGCCACGGGAATGATCAGATTGTTGAACCGAAAGCCCTGAGGACTATTCGGCTGCCCGACCAACGCAGGCTGCCAGACGGAATTCTCCGTCCATTGGCCCGTCAGCGGTTTCAGGGGGCGATCGTCATCCGGAGCAAACAGGGCCGGCGCCGCCTGCGCCTGGGGCCAGAACTGATTCCATGCGCCGTTGCGGCGATTGGTGGGACGCAGGGCCAGGGGCGCCTCGTCTTCGATTAACACCGCGGGATCCACTTGCGGCAACTGGCCGGCGGGGAACAACAGTTGAAAATCGGGAACCTCGGTCGCGCCCGCAGGCACGACAGTTTTCACTTCTTCCGTGCGGCGCACCTTGTACTGCGGCAAGTCTTCGGCCGAAGTCGGTTGGACCACCGGCAGGGCTAAAGGAATTGCCAACAAGATGGCCAGCACACCACGAGCAGAAACGGTTGGACATCGCATGATGGATCACCTCCCTGTGATCGGACGATTGGGTCGAAACATGGGCCGGGATTATAGGAACAGGTCCCCGGCGGCGAAACCCCGTTCTGCGGCTCGAAAGACTGCCAGCTTGCTGTGCTAGTGCTTGTCCATGAAATGGTGAGTCAGGCGGTCTGCCAATGATAGGGGTAGGGAGGCTGCATTGAGTTGCAGCCCCCCTCCCTCCGAACCGTACGGGCGGTTTTCCCGCATGCGGCTCTCCGGTTAGGAACCGCGCCAAAACAAGTTGCCGAATTGATCGTGAGTCGAGAAGGGTCTCACGCAGAGGCCAGTGCTCGCTTAGGCACGAAGAGTGCTTCACGCCTTGGATCAGAAATGCATCCTCTGCGAGCTTCGCGCCTGTTATGTAGAGCGATGTCAAGCGGTGTTTGACCAGC
>JBGTDH010000737.1:0-8692 GCA_041748435.1 Pirellulales bacterium | reverse complement strand
GTAGAGAGAACCTGGCACAACCTCCACCCTCGTACCGTCGGCCGTGGTCATTTCGGACGGACTCGCGAGAGACGCATTCGATCCTGCCATCACCGCAAAAACGCGCTGGCGATCACGATCCGCGGCGACGTATCCCACCGTGCGAATCGGAATCGGCCGCAGATCATAGGCGGATTCACCCGCTTGCAGTGCTTTGCCAGTCGGCGACGAAAACCAAAACACGGCCCACAGCAAACACACCGCCACGGCCGTCACGGCAATCGCATTCCTGACGGCCGGTTGCACTCGTCTGGTACGTGCGAGCGATGATACACCGAGCCGCTTCTTCGCCTCGGACTCGTTGTTCCCTGCGTCGGTCCCACGTAGTTCGTCCGCGATCAGGCCCAACTGACCATGCAGGACGAGATGGGCCACAAAACCTCGCTTCGCTCTCGGATCACTTTGAAGAATGCTTTCCAGTCGCGACATCTCGGCTTCGTGCAAGGTGCCATTGAGATATCCGTCAGCCAGTTCGCGCAGGTCGTTGTTCATGCTTCGCGTAGCCTCCGATTGATACAGTCCTGCAACTGCTGTCTGACATTTCGAAGTGAGTTGTAGACCGCTTGAACATTGCGATCCCACCGTTTCGCGATCTCACCCGCCGCAATTCCCTCGGCGTAGAAATCGCGAACCAATTCGCGTTGGCGGGCCGTCAATTTACTCACGCAGTCTCGCAATGCTTGATAACGCGGTTGGTCATCGGAAAGCATGTCCGCCGTCTGATCCGCGAGATCGCTGAGCAACGATTCGCTGAACGTGAGGCGATCCCGACGCTTCGCGCGGAAGTGTTTCAACACCTGATGACGTGCGACCCCCAGCGCCCAACTGAAGAATTCGCGATCCGGATCGTACTGATGAAAACTGCGCCACAACGCCAAACTGGTTTCTTGCAGCACATCGCCTGCGTCAACCGCGTCCACCACCAGCGATCGCACGAAACCAGCGATTCGGAATTGCTCGCGCGTGAACAACCCCAAAAACGCTTCCGACAGGGCCTGATCATCCGGGGGCTCGGGGACCACGGAACTCAAGTCGATCTCCTCTTGATGAAGCATTAAAAGCTGTGGAAAGGCACTACCTCTTAGGCAATGGCGCGCTTCAGCTCCATTTTGTAGTCAATTCTCGGAATGTTTCCAGAAAATCGCCAGAGGGAGGAGGCGCCGGCGTTTAGCGCGCTGTTCCCAAGCGTGGCCAATCGCTCAATAATAACTGAGCAACACCCTCGCGGCTAACCGCCGACCGGTTTTGCGGCGTGCGGCGGTCACGTCGATACTACATCTTCGCTGGCAAGTTCTGCGCACGTCAGGGCAACCGGTAGACGAACTAACGGTCGTCCGCCTACGGTCTTCAAGTATTCGGTCGCGCGGAGAGTTGACATTCCGCCGGCCCTCGGCAATAACATTGCTTCTAACCCGTTCACATGTTCACCTGGGAGACTGGATCATGGATCGCGTGTGCCATTTTGAAGTTCCGTATGCCGACAAGCAGCGGGTGGAAAAGTTCTACACCTCGGTGTTTGGCTGGAATTTTTCGGATGTTCCGGGGCCGATGCCCTACACGTTTGCCATCTCCACGGAAGTGGACGAGCAGTTCATGCCCAAGCGGCCCGGGGGCATCAACGGCGGCATGTATCCGCGCGGCGAGGGGTCCAGCAAAACGCCGGTAGTTGTGATCGAGGTGGCTTCGTGCGAGCAACGCATCAAGGATGTGCAAGCCGCCGGCGGAACGGCGGTGATCGGACCGATGCAGGTCGGCCAGATGGGCATCTATGCCCAGGTGAAAGACAGCGAAGACAACATCATCGGCCTGTGGCAACCGCTGGGTCCTTGTTAAGGCCTCGCCAGGGCGAGCCAGTCGACGGGTACATCGAAGTCGGCGGCGTTGTGCAGAACTTCCGCCAGCACGGGAGGCACGCAACGAGCGATAAGCTCGCGCCGGTTGTGTTCCACGCTGGCATCGGCCTCGGCAATGGGACGGTTCAGAACGATGCCGGCAATCGGCAGGCCGTTCTCAAATGCGGCGGCCGCAATCAGAGTGGTCAGCGTTTGATGAATCGTACCCAACGCGTTGCGGGCCACCACAATCAGCGGTAACCGGAACTCGGACACGAGGTCCGCGACGTAGTCTTCGTCAGAGAGCGGCGACATCAGGCCACCGGCGCCCTCGACAATCACAAAATCGGAACAAGCGCGCCAGTAGTCGAGACCAGAGCGCAAGAGCATCGCATCGATCGATCGCCCCTCGGTCCGCGCCGCCAGAGGGGGCGCGAGGGGCGCCAGGAACCGTTGCGGACAAACGCTGTCCAGATCTTCCGGCTGGCCCGCCGCGGTCCATAGTGCGAGGGCATCTTCGCTCACCAACGTGTCCCCCTGCGGCAGGCAGCCACTGGCCGCGGGCTTGTACACGCCCACGCGCAAGCCCGCCGCGCGCAAACTGCGGGCAATCAGGCAGGCGACGTAGGTCTTTCCCACGCCCGTGTCGGTGCCGGTGATGAACAAACCGGGTGCATTGCTCATAAGAAGGGATAGGATACCATTTTGGGAGTCGCCACGATTCCACGTTGCATCCCGGCATTCGATGAGGAGTATGGAGTTGATCGATCATCCTGTGTCCATTGCGCTCGTGCAAATGCGGTGTGCGGAATCGAAAGCGCCCAATGTGGAAAAAGCGCTGGCGCGGATTGGCGAGGCGGCGGATGCCGGTGCTCATGTGGTGTGCCTGCAAGAGTTGTTTCACAACCACTACCCGTGCCGCAGCGAGGACCATGCGCGTTTTGCGGAGGCCGAGCCGATTCCCGGACCCACGAGCGCCTCGTTGGCAGATGCGGCTCGGCGGCACAAGGTGGTGGTGATTGGCTCGCTGTTCGAGCGTCGCGCCCCGGGCTTGTATCACAACACGGCCGTGGTGTTCGATGCCGACGGCTCTCAGGCCGGCATGTATCGCAAGATGCACATCCCGGACGATCCTTATTACTACGAGAAGTTCTACTTCACGCCCGGCGACTTGGGCTTTAAGAGCTTCGACACCCGCTACGGACGCATTGGCGTGTGCGTGTGCTGGGATCAGAGGTATCCGGAAGCGGCGAGGCTGACGGCAATGACCGGCGCGCAGATGATTTTCTATCCCACGGCCATCGGCTGGCTGGCCGCGGAGAAAGAGGCGTATGGTCCGAGCCAGCACTCGGCCTGGGAGACGATGATGCGCAGCCACGCCATTGCCAACGGCGTGTTTGTGGCGGCCACCAATCGCACGGGCCAGGAAGGAGAGCTGGAGTTCTGGGGCGCCAGCTTCGTGAGCGATCCCCACGGCAACGTGCTGGCCCGCGCTGCGCATGATAAGGAAGAGACAATCCTGGTTGAGTGCGATCTGGAGCGCATCGATTCGGTGCGCACGCACTGGCCCTTCTTGCGGGACCGCCGCATCGACGCCTACGGCGACCTGGTGAAGCGTTACTTGGACTAACGGTGAAGCTACGGACGACGGACTACTGACCACGCACCAATTCCACGGTTCCCCACAAGCTGGGGTCTTCTTCGATCGGCAATTCGCTGCCGACGGAGAACGTCTGCTCGCCCAGCTCGCGATCGAACACGCGGAAGGCGAATCCCATTCGCACATGATCGCCCGGATCGTAGCCGGTGAGTGCGCCGGCCAGGACCATGGCCTCCAGCACATATCCATCGACGCGTTTCTCGCTGCGGGCAAACAGTTCCCGCACGGCCGCCGGCTTGGGATGCTCCTTGGCCCGATTGATAAGCAACTGCCCGGCCAGGGCTTCGTCCCGCCGGGATCCGCCCCCCATCGGCAGGAACGCGAATTGATGACAGAACCGTCCCGCGCGATGAATGTTGTGCGTATCGCGGGTGTCGACCCACACGTGCAGGCCATCGCTTTCGTCGAAGGCCGCTTCGCGGCACCAGGGCAACTGCCGCTTGCCCGTCACACGCACCTGAAACCCCAGCCCTTGCTCGCTCCACGCCATTCGCACGTCGGCAAATTGCCGCTGGCCGTCCAACTCGGCAAAGCTCAGCAGCCGATGTTCTTCCGTCAGCCCCAACCCCTTAGCCGTCCACGCCAGCGGATGATACAAGCACGGCACCGCGTAGCGAAACACCAGCGACGCAGGAATCAACGATTCGGGCATGAGCGGCATCCCGGTGAACAAGTGACAGCACGAGGCGTATTATAGCGTGGTTGGCCGTTGGTCCAGGGAGTTGGTACAATTCGGCCAGTTCACTCGCTGCCTCGCTCTCGTTATCGACCGATCCATTTAATTTGGAGGTGCTTCGATGGCCACTGTTGTGGAAACGCTTCGCCCGCAGATTTCCCAGACGGAGTGCTTGATCGGAGGCCGTTGGACGCCCGCGGCATCGGGGAAGATGTTCGATACCATCAACCCGGCCACGGAAGAAGTCATTGCGCAGGTGGCCGAGGGGGACCTGGAGGATGTGAACCTGGCCGTGGCTGCCGCGAGGCAGGCCTTCGAGAACGGTCCCTGGAGCCGGATGGATGCTCGCGATCGCGGCCGCTGTATGTACAAGCTGGCCGATCTGATTGCCGATGAATCCGAAGAGCTGGCGGCCCTGGAGTCGCTGGACAACGGTAAGCCCATTCGCGATGCCTTGGCCGCCGACTTGCCGCTGACCATCGATTGCCTGCGCTACTACGCCGGCTACGCCGACAAGATTCATGGCCAGACCATCCCGGTGCGCGGCAACTACTTCACCTACACGCGCCGCGAGCCGGTAGGCGTGGTGGGCCAGATCATTCCCTGGAATTTCCCGATGCTGATGACGGCCTGGAAATGGGGACCGGCCTTGGCCGCCGGCTGCACGATTGTCATGAAGCCCGCCGAGCAGACGCCCCTCACCTGTTTGCGGATGGCGCGGCTGGCGCAAAAGGCCGGCATTCCCGATGGCGTGATCAACGTGGTGCCCGGTTACGGGCCGACGGCCGGCGCCTCGATCGTCAAACATCCCGATGTCGACAAGGTGGCCTTCACCGGCGAATATCGCACGGCCCAGATCATCATGCGGGACGCCAGCCAGACGCTCAAGCGGCTCACGTTCGAACTCGGCGGCAAGAGTCCCAACATCGTCTTTGCCGATGCCGATCTGGATGCCGCTGCCGTGGGCGCCCACTTCGGGTTGTACTTCAATCAAGGGCAGTGTTGCTGCGCCGGCAGCCGGCTGTTCGTGCAAGACAAGGTGTACGATAAGTTTGTCGACAAGCTCGCGGCGATGAACAAGTCCCGCAAGCTGGGCGATCCGCTCGATCCCGATACCGAGCAAGGCCCGCAGGTCGATCAGGCCCAGTTCGACAAGATCATGCACTACATTGAAGTGGGCAAATCGGAGGGCGCCACCTGCGTGACGGGAGGCAACCGTTTTGGCGACACGGGCTACTATGTAGAGCCCACCCTGTTTGCCGACGTGACCGACGAGATGTCGATCGCGAAGGACGAGATCTTTGGCCCCGTTTTGAGCATGCTGCGGTTCAAGGATGTGGATGAAATTATCGATCGGGCCAACAACACGACCTACGGCCTGGCTGCGGCCGTGTGGACGCGCGATATTGCCAGGGCCCATCATCTGGCCAAGAAGATCAAGGCCGGAACGATCTGGATCAATTGCTACGACGTGTTCGATGCCGCCGCGCCGTTTGGCGGCTTCAAGATGTCTGGCATGGGGCGCGAACTGGGCGAGAAGGGCTTGGAAGCCTACACCGAATCGAAGACGGTCACGGTGAGTTTGACCTAATCCTCTTAATTTGCAATTTGCAATTGATAATTTGCAATTTGCAATGAAACGAGCTGCTGGTGAGATTGCAACCGGGCTATTGCAAATTAAAATTGCGAATTTGCTTGATCGGTCTTTTGTGCTTCTGCGCGACCGCCGAAGGCCAAGACCGCGATGCGGCGTTGCTATGTCAACCTCCGTCCAGCGCCGGGCTGCTGCCCGTAATTGTGAATGGCGTCGTAACGGATGAGTTTCCAGCCGTCGGCTTGTTTCACACCAAGTTGGAGGACAAGCCGGCCACGGCCACGCTCATCGGCCGCCGCACGGTGCTCACCGCGGCGCACTGCATCGACGACGGGTTTGTGCACAAGATCGAGTTGGGAGGGAAGCTCTACGAAATGGAGCTGGCCACGCGGCACCCCAATTTTGTGGTGCATAACGGCGACCTCACTCGCATGGATTCGTTCGAGCGGGCCGATCACGATATCGCCATCGTGCGGTTGAAAGAGTCGCCTCCCATCGCGCCGGCCGTTCTCAGCGCGGGAGCGGTGGCGCGAGGACAAGGCCTGGTGATCCTGGGCTTCGGCGAGACGGAGCTCAACAGGAAAGATCGCGGCACCAAGCGCAAGGGCCAGAACTTTATCGAACGTCTGACGCAGCACAAGTTCGAGTTTCGCGGCCCCCCCAGCGTGTGCCATGGAGACTCCGGCGGGCCGAGCTTCGCCGTGTTTGGGGGCCAACTGCTGCTGGTGGGCGTGCATTCGGTCGTCTCCAATCCCTGTGGGCGGTTCGGCGTCGACATCCGCGTCGACGCCTATCAAGATTGGATTCGACAGACCGCCGGCGACGACGTGCAATTCGCCCCCGCCGAAGCCGGCCGCTGAGCCAGCTTCGGAGTGCGGCGACTCGGCGCCGCTTTGGAGTTTTGGACCCTCCTGCGTTCGTTGCGAACCCACTCTCCGCACTATGACTACCCAGCGATTCCGTGCTCAATCGTAGGCGCGGCTTGTCACACCCTGGTGACTCGCTCTAATACGGGCATGAGCGATTTCAACTTGCACCAGCACGGCATCAGCGTGAGCGATGTCCGGCGGAATCTCGTGCCGCCGAAACTCTATGCCGAGGCCATTCGCGAAGACGCCAAGAGCGTCATCGCCGATTCCGGCGCGCTGATCGCCTACTCGGGTGAAAAAACGGGCCGCTCTCCCAAGGACAAACGCGTGGTCCGGCATCCCGAGTCGGAGCGGGATGTGTGGTGGGGCACGGTGAACATTCCCATCGATGAATCGACGTTTCAGATCAACCTGGAGCGGGCGAAGGATTACCTCAACACCCGCAAGAAGCTGTACTGCGTGGACGCCTTTGCCGGTTGGGACCCGGAATATCGGGTGAAGATTCGCGTGATCTGCGCACGGCCCTATCACGCGCTGTTCATGCACAACATGTTGATCCGGCCCACGTGGGAAGAGCTGGAGCACTTCGGCCAGCCGGATGCCGTGATCTTCAACGCCGGGCAGTTTCCCGCCAATCAGCGCACCTCCGGGATGACCAGCAAGACCAGCGTCGATCTCTCGCTGGAAACGCGCGAGATGGTGATCCTGGGGACCGAGTACGCCGGCGAAATGAAGAAGGGCGTTTTCACGCTCATGAATTACTTCATGCCCAAGCGGGGCATTCTCTCCATGCACTGCTCGGCCACAGCCGATCGTGCGACGGGCCGCTCTTCCATCTTGTTTGGCCTTTCCGGCACGGGCAAGACCACGCTCTCTGCCGATCCCGAGCGGCTCTTGATTGGCGACGACGAGCATTGCTGGACAGACCGCGGCATCTTCAATATCGAAGGGGGCTGCTACGCCAAGGCCATTCATCTTTCGGCCCAGTCCGAGCCGGAGATCTATCAGGCCTTGCGCTTCGGGGCCGTGCTGGAGAACGTGGTCTACGACGAGCGCACGCAGAAGGTCGATTATGGCGACGGCACCATTACCGAGAACACACGCGGCGCCTACCCCATCGAGTTTATTCCCAACGCCCACATTCCGTGCGTGTGCGGGCATCCCAGCGATCTGATCTTTCTCACCTGCGATGCCTTTGGCATCTTCCCGCCCGTGAGCCGGCTCACGCCTGCGCAGGCGATGTACCATTTCATCAGCGGTTACACAGCCAAAGTGGCGGGCACGGAGGTGGGAATTGTCGATCCTCAGACCACGTTCTCGCCCTGCTTCGGCGGACCCTTCCTGGTGTGGCGGCCCGCGCGCTATGCCGAACTGTTGGCCGCCAGAATGCAGCAGCACAATGCCCGCGTATGGCTGGTGAACACGGGCTGGAGTGGCGGGTCGTATGGAGAAGGCGCGCGGATGAAGCTCGCGCTCACGCGGAAGATTATCTCCGCCATTCACGACGGCAGCCTGGCCCAGGCCCCCACCACGCCCGACCCGGTGTTCGGCATAGGGGCCGTGACCGCCTATCCTGGCTTGCCCTCCGAAGTGCTTGTGCCGCGGCAGGCTTGGCCCGACAAGGACCGCTACGACGCCACGGCCCGCAAGCTTGCCCAACTCTTCATCGACAACTTCCAGAAGTACGAATCCAACGACGAAGTGCGCGCCGCCGGCCCAAACGTTTGAGACGGAGCGTCATGGCGTATCAAGTACCAAGTACCGGGTACTGAGTACGGAGTAACTGAGTACGGAGTAACTGAGTACCGAGTAACTGAGTACGGAGTACTGAATCCGCCCGCAGGTGAAATCCGGTGGCGGGATTTCATTTGCTGCGGAATGCTCTAGCCCTTAAACAAGCGAAGGTCGGTGTGTGATTTTGCATGGGCTCGTGCGCCGTCCTCCGTGCGTGGGATGGGCGGGCCGGCATGTGTGCCGTTGGCCAGAGTCGCAGATCATTTGTTTCATGCTCGATTTCTTTCC
>JBGTDH010000736.1:0-5613 GCA_041748435.1 Pirellulales bacterium | reverse complement strand
CGTGTTGGACCTCTGGATCAACGACTGGCGGAAACGCCAGGCCACCGGCGAAGTCACCTTCGTGCGTTATGCCGACGACTTTGTGATCGGGTTCCGCGAGGAATCCGACGCCCGTCGCTGTTTAGCCGCCCTGCGGGAACGTCGCGGAAGAAATTCCAAGCCAAGTTGGCGGAATTGAAAGCGCAGTTTGTCGGCTGGTTGACGCTAACGCTCACGCAGCGCTGGCACGCGTTTCACCGCAATGCCGGCACCGACCTGGCGAAGGTCGGCGCGTGGTTGCAGAGCGTGTATCGTGGCTGGTGTTCGTAAAGTTTCTGGAGCGCGCTCGTGCATATCGGGATCTAGGCAAACTGGCGGAAGCCTTGGCCGATTTGAATCGGGCCATATCCCTCGACGCTGATTTCACGGAAGCGTACGAAACGCGCGCCGCGCTGTATGCAGAAATGGGGCAGCAAGAGCAGGCGGCCGAGGACTTGGGGGGACATACCAGGGGACAGGAGTCATTTATTGACTGCGGCGGCAACCGGGGAAAACATAAAGTTGTCAGGAACCGGAAAAACGAGTGGCAGTCGCACCGCTTGCTGGGGTCACGCTTCCTTGCCTACGCTAATGCAGCCATCGTCTCTTGTTGACGGCGGCGGACGAACTGTTGGGCGGCGGCGACTTTCTCGCGCGTGGCCTCGCGCTGTTGGACCATCGCCAGGACCGTGGCGGCCACGCGGGCGCGGTCGGCGGGCTGGTCCAGGTCGAACAGCCACTCGCCCAGGCCGATGTCCCGCCACATGAAGCCCTTGCTGGTTTGCTCGGGAAAGCGGCACACGATGGCCGGAATGCCGTTGCCGATGCACATGATGGGAGAATGCATCTCGCTGCCGAACAGCCCCGCCGAGCGAACGTACGTGCTGAGTGCTTCGTCGGTGAGCCAGAACTTCTCCCGCCAGACGACGGAGCGTTTCACCTCGTCGGGCAGCGGATCGTACAGATGCCGCTTGCCCACGGCCATCTGGCTTTGGTCTTCCGGGCAAAGGAGTACCTTCAGGCCGGCCGTGCGCACCACGGCGGCAATGGCTTCCCGCAGGGGAGCGTGATCCTGCTCGGCGTGCTTTTCGTTCACCGCGTGGCGGCGTCGATCTTCGTCGGTCATTTCCTTGCGGCGAATTTCCCAATAGGGGGTGTAGCGAAGCCGGCTAAGGCAACACAGGAATTTGCCCTCCAGCAAATCGTGTTGCTGGAGAAACCGCTCGGCGGCCGCGTCGTTGCGCAGATCGACGGCAAAGGCCCCGTCGGGCGCGAACTCCATCCGCGGGCAAGCCACGCCATCGCTCTTGGCCTTGGCCAGCGAGACGCTGTCGCGAAAGAAGGCGAACTTCGCTCGCGTCAAGGTTTGCCTGGTCTCGTCGGTCCCGCCTCCATAGGTGATGCCATAGACGCCATACGGCTTGCCGGTGTGCCGCGCGAAGTCCGCCACGTCTTTAGCGGCCACCAGCGATGGTCCGGAGCCGTGCAACAGAAAGTCGGCCGCAGCGATGGCTTCCGCCAAGGGGGCGTTGCTGGCCTTGCCATCTGCCCCGATCGTGCCTTTAACAATCGTGAGGCTCGGAAACCGCTTGTGTTCCATTTGCATCACTTCTTCCGACAGATCACCCGAAGCCCACAGCGTGACCTTGGCTTCCGGATGGAACTTCTCCAGCAGAGCCAGCACGCCCGGCGTATGGGCAATATCGCCGATGTTCACCACTTGCCACGACGAGCGCAGCAAGATGTGCTTCGGACCGGCGGCTGCGCCCTGTACTGCACTGGCCAAGCTTGCGGCTAGAGCCGATTGAAGAAAGACGCGGCGACGCATGGGAGCTCCTCCCTACCGTAAGTGATTACAAAGGTTCTTCCAGATCGAGCGGCATCCGCACGGCGACGAGTGTTCCGCGACCGAGTTCGCTCTTGATCTGGGCCGACCCGCCGAACAGGCGAGCGCGTTCAACGATCCCGCGCACGCCGTAGCGGCCTTCGGGAATGTGCTCGGGATCGAAGCCCGTCCCGTCATCGCGAATCTCCAGCTTAATCTGCCCCTCGTCTTGCACCAGGCGAATCTCGGCCCGGCTGGCGCGTGCATGGCGGCGAATGTTCGTCATCGATTCCTGCACGATGCGGAACAGTGTGGTTTCCAGCAGCGGCGGCAGATGCTCAAACGTGGTGGCGTGCGTAAAGCTGATGGCCAGCGCTCCGCGCCCGGTTTCCTCGGCCACCAGATGGTTGATGGCTTCGATCAGCCCCTCTTCGTCGATAATCAAAGGCCGCAAATTGCCGATCAGGCGGCGGCCTTCATTGATCGCTTGTCCCAATGCGTCCGTCACCGTGCCTAGCTCGTCCGGCCTTACCTTTCCGCCGGTCTGCATCTGATGACGCAACCCCTCGATCATCATCTTGCTGCCCGTGATGTACTGCACCAGTCCATCGTGGATCTCATGGGCAATGAGCTTGCGCTCCCTGTCTTGCAACGCCAGCAGCTTCTTCATCAGTTGCTGCTCGTTGCGCAGTTTTTCTTCGTAACGCCGCTGCGAGGTGATATCTCGCGTGATGCCCACCACGCGGTACAGTTCCCCGAGTTCGTTGTGGACCGGAAACGTGCGGGTCCAGATCCAGCGCACATGGCCTGTCGGCCGAACGATGCGGTACTCGATCTCGCACGGTCCCTGCGCCTGTTGCGGCAGCCAGTTTTGTAATCGTTCGCGATCCTCCGCATGCACGGGGTCCGCAAATGACTTGGGGTTGTCGTAGAGGCTCTGGCAACTGCGGCAGAACACCTTCTCGTAGGTCGGACTGATGTAGAGCATCTGGCTTTTGTCGGGCGTGGAGATCCAGAACACCTCCTCGATGTTCTCCGCCAGTTGTCGAAATCGCTCTTCGCTGGCCGAGAGTTCGGCGGTGCGATGCCGCACGCGCTGATCCAGCAGCGAGGTAGCCTGCCGCAGCTCTTCCTCGACCTGCTTTTGCCGCGTGATGTCGATCGCCACGCCATTGAAGGCGACCTCGCCACCCGGCAAGGGCTGCGGCTGCGAGTGTGCGGAGAGCCAGCGTACGCGGCCGGTGCGAGACACGATGCGAAACTCCAACTCAAACGGCTGGGCTTTCTGCGCGGCCTCGCGCCGCGCGCTCAGAAAACTGCCCCAGTCGTCAGGATGGATCGCTTCCAGCCACAACGTGGGCCGCGCCTCGATCTCCTCGGGAGTGTAGCCCAGGTACTCCAGGGTCCTGCCCCGAATGACGGGAATGCAAAACCCGGCGCCGTCCGGCTGGCTGCGGGTCTGATACAGAATCCCCGGCACATGCCGGGCATGTTCTTCCAGCACGGCCAGGCGCTGCGGCAAACCTGGCAAGTCGCCCGGGTGCGTCGGATTGGGGCGGAGAGAGGTATTGTCCATGCGGCCCGCCGTCCTCAATAGTCCCTCACTGCGCCATCGGGCAGCGTGGGCACGGGCCATCTGAATTTACGTTTGGGATCGGCGTTCACTTTCTCGAACTGGGACTCGTCGATCTCGACGCCCAACCCCGGTCCTTCCGGCGGAGTCACGTGGCCGTCGTCCGTCACTTTGAAGCTCTTGCGTGCCACGCCGGCAGGCATCAGATGACCATCCAAATACATCTCGTGAATCAACAAGAACGGCACGGCGAACGATGCGTGCAAACTAGCGGAGACTCCCAACTCCGAGCATGTGCAATGCGGGGCCAGCGGCACGAAGTAGGCTTCCGCCAGCGTGGCGATTTTCTTCATCTGCGAAATGCCGCCGGTGTGGGCACAATCGGGCTGCAAGATGTCGATGCAGCGATTTTGCAGGTAATCGATCATGCCCCAGATGGTGCGGTCCCGCTCCCCGGTGGCCATCGGAATCTTGATGTGTTCCTTCAGCCGCTTGAACACTTCGATGTTCCCCGGCACTGCCACTTCTTCCAGGAACAGCAGGTTGTACGGCTCGACGGCCGAGGCGAACTGAATCAGCATCGCCGGCGGCACGGCACAATGGGCGTCGAACATGACCGTGCCGTCCGGCCCCAGCTTTTCGCGCGCCTGCTTGACCATGTTGGCCAGTCGCTCGATCTCCTGGGGATTGCCGCTATAAGGATGCGGGCCACCGGTCCCCAGCTTCTGGGCTTTGGGCGTCGGATACACGCGCACCTTGTCCCGCGTCGGACCGCCCAGCAAACGATACACAGGCACGCCATACGCTTTGCCGGTGATGTCCCACAGGGCCACATCAATGGCCGAGATGACATGCGTCATGAACGGCCCGCCGCGCATATCGCGATGGGAGCGGTACAGCTTCTGCCACAGGTGCTCGATCCTGGTGGGATTCTCGCCGTCCAGCAGCTCAAACAGGGACTGCCCCAACGCCACGGCCACCTCCGGCTCCAGGCCCGTGACTTCGCCCCAGCCGGTGAATCCGTGATTGGTTTCGATCTTGATGTAGGCCTTGGTTCCCACGCGAAAACCGCGCAGGCTCTTGATGCGAAGATTGCTGCCGCGATCTTCCACCTGTGCAGCCGGGTTGTCTTGCGCCGCGGAGATATCCGCAAACAGCGCGGCGCCGGCCGTTGCGGTGGCCGTCAGCCAACGGCGACGATCCAGGTTCTGGTAGCCAGCCTTCGAAGCGGGAGGGTGCGACATGTGCGTTTCCTGGCGGCCTGCCGGAGCGGAAGATCAGCCGCCGATCATATTCGTTGGCGTGCCGTGAGGGAATGTTAACGCGCGTCGCCGCCCTACGCGGTGACTTCAGCGGGTTCGGCGATTTGCCAGTCGCAGAGGTGCAGCTCGACACTGCGGCGGCCGTTGTACTCGTTGATCGTGGGGCGGAAGGCGATTGAAAGCGGCGCGTTAAGATCGGTCAACTCATCGGCCCAGTCGCCCTGGCCAAACGCCACGCCGCGCATGCGCACACCGTGCTGCACGAGCTTCAGCGATAAGTGCCGGCCGTTGCCCATTCGCTTGGGTAGCTCCGCCAGCATCACATGCGTGGCGCACAACATTGGGCGGCTGTTGCCCTGGCCGAAGGGCGCCAGGCTCTGAATCTGATCGACCACTTTGGGCGTGAAGGCGCTCAAGGGGGCTTCGGCGTCGATCCACAGTTCCGCCACGCGCTCGTCGGCCGCGATCTCTCCACAGGCGTGCTCGCAGAATGCCTCGCGAAATGCGGAGATCGCGGCAGGATCGATCTTCAAGCCCGCCGCCGCCGCATGCCCGCCATGAGACAGCAGATGTTCCGCGCACCCCTGCAAGGCCTCGTGCAGGTTGAAGCCCGCCACGCTGCGGCAAGAGCCCACGCCCGGCTTCACGCCGAGCTTATCCAGCGAGATGACGACCACGGGCCGGTGAAACTTCTCGGCCAGCCGGCCGGCGACAATGCCAATCACGCCCGGATGCCAATCGTGATCGGCCAGCACCAGGGCGGCATCGTTCTCGGGATCGAACTGCTCTTGCGCCTGTTTGTTGGCCGCCAGGTAGATGCTGCGCTCCAGGCTCTGCCGCTGCTCGTTGAGCTGCTCGATATACTCGGCCAACTCCGTGGCCCGCGGTTGCGAGCTGGTGGTGAGCAATTCCACGGCCAGACGAGCCTGACCCAG